>JBIJCS010000092.1:0-11789 GCA_044344575.1 Pirellula sp.
ACCGAATCCATCCGCCGCTTCGCAACAACCGCCTACCACCCCGGTGGTTCTTGCGCCATGGGACCCCATGCAGCTCTAACGAGCGAACTTCGCGTTCATGGCACAGAGTCCCTTTGGGTTGCCGACGCCTCCGCCATGCCGTTGGTTCCCTTCGGAAATTCTACATGCCCCGTTGTCGTCCTAGCCGAAAAAGCCTCCGACTTGATCCTCACCGCAACCCGATAAAGCTCATCTAGTCGATTCTTGTCCACAACGTCTTTCTTCCAGTGACTCTCTAACGGTTCGAACGCAAACTCGCACGTTCCATCACTTCTAAATTTTCCAACGCTGGGACTCTCCCACCCATTCTCTCGCGAACGGCTCTTAATATCCTCGCTCCCACACGATTCTCAAATGCAGGTGCAATCCACGAGTGCAAACGAAATCGCAACGGATACGCGAACTCTTCGAATCCAGCATGAAGCTTGAACCTCGCTAACGCATCCTTGGCAGGTACACTCTGACGACCCACACATACCAACCGAATCTCCGGTCTTGCCATCGCTGCTTTTGCAAATGTGAAATAAACCAAATGCGACGCGTCCTTACATGCCACGTCAACTCGGTCGTCGCGCCGATGCATCATCAATCCTTCACACACGGGACCCATTGTCAAATGGACTAAATAAGAGACGATCTCACTACCGTAGAAACAAGCCTGGATACGCAAATCTGGAATTCGTTCCGCGATACGTACTACCTTGCTACGCCCCTGGGGACTCAAGAGTGGATGACTCACCTTGCTGTTCATACCACGCCGCAATAACGTCTCTTCATCGCAGCGAACCGCTGCAGCTTCCCACTCTCTCCATGAGCACTCACGCGCCTCAAGAATCTTCTGCGCACGGACGACATGCTGCCTAAATTGACGCTGCAAGTTCTTAAAATCGTAGGACTTGTTCCTCAATACATACATCGGAACCGTTGTTCCCTCGTCCTCCAAAACACCGTAAACCGCCGCGAGCTTTTTCGTCTTCCATAACAACGCTCTTACTTCCTTCTCAGGCAGATCCGGAAGCAACATCGTCGGAGTTGTACACAAAGAAAATGACCCCGCGACAAACCACACCACTCCTCCAGCCGCAATCGCATGACTACCAATTGCTTCGTAGAAATCGCGTAAATTCAAAAGCTCTTCAGGGGATAATTGCTTTCCCCACTCACGATTTCTCTCCACTGCTTTCGCTTTCTCAAGTGATAACCAATATTTTGATCGTAATCCACCCTTCAAGCATTCGGCGCGGCTATCATACGCCACCGTTGGTTGATGTCAAATCTTGAAAAAGCAAACGACGAGCAGGCGAAGGATGAACCAAACATTGCGCATGGCTGAAAACCCATACCACCCATTCTTTCACTTCCGCTGCAACAATCACTCTCTCCAATAAGCAGAGTCCTTTGGATTGCTGTATTGAACAGTCATCTGCGGTGTCTCGAATCGCTTACCCCCCGCTGCCAACGATTCAACTCCTCCGATCACCATCCCGCTTGTCAATAAGGTTCTCTCGACCGGATAAGGCGTCTTGCCCTCCAACACCAATGTTTCGATGTGCCTCGCCAATGGATTAAAGAAGTCTGCCGTTGTCGAACCATGCGTCGGCATCGGCAAATACATCTGACAAGAAATAATCTCTCCGTTGTCGCTCCGCATCCCGGCATAATTGAAGTCCTGAATAGGACATAGGAACATCGTCGTACGAAACCCATCTCGATGCTCAATGAAGTAGGCGATGCTTCCTTGCATCACTCGCTTGCCCCATTCGTATGTCACGGGTGCAGTAGGAAAGCCACCTTCGACTGGCAAGTTATGACTGCGGGTCATCGCCGCAACAAAAAGCTTGCGCGTATCCTCGCGATCGCTACGCTCCATCTCCGCCCACAACGCATCTCCCTTCAAAGCTCTCACCGCTGCAATCCCCACCTCGCCCCCACGACGTCGCTCCGACATACATTGTGCGGTTTCCAGTGCATGAAAATCATAACTATCCACTCCACCATAACCCACACATACACTCTCCTTGAGCGGTGTATCCACAGGCATGTCGATCGAAGGAAATCGCCAAGTCACAGGCAACGAAGAACCAGCCAAGAATGGGAACCCCAATCGCTTCGAATCCTCAACCATCTCCAAGCATTCGCTCCATTCCGTCGAGAGATGCTTGTCGTTGAACACCGGACAGCTTTTCCCAGTTGCCTCAAATACTTTCACGACTTGCTTGAACCAGTCGTACCTCGGATACCGTCGCTGCCCCTTCGCATTCGTCGGATAATCCCCATGCTCTGCGATGATCACTACCCCATCGACCGCTAATTTACCCGTCCCCAATGTCAGTGCTTCGGCAATCGTCGAAACCTGCTTGAGCTTGTACTTCGCAATCCGCTCCGCAGAAAGATCACCCTCTTTTTGCTGCTGCTCAATGTACACAGAAGCCACATCAAATCGTGGTGATTGCCATCGGCCACCCCATGTGTATCCCATGCAATGGCGATCCAAAAAATGCTGCGCATGGGAATGACGAAAGACAACCGTTCCTAAAAATGCAATCTTCTTTCGCTCGCCATTTTCGCTAGCACCCTCAACACGAGGCAATGGTGCGACAAGAGCCGCAGAACCTAATGCAACGGAACCCATCGTGGCCGAACTATGCGCAAGAAACTGACGTCGGGAAAACATGGCGTAACTCTTTCTGATGAACTGCAATCGAATGGTCCTAAACAGAATGCGAAGGCTGCTTCGTTTGCCAGAAACATGCCAACGCAATCAACGGCAACACAGGCAAAATACTGATGATCCAAATCCCAATGTCATAACTCCCCGTATTTTCCTTCAACCACCCAAACCCAGGTTGAGCTGCCGAGGAAACCAACCAACCACCCAACGCAGATAACGACGTGACCTTGCCTTGATGATGCTGCGATACGTCTTGCGCAAACGAATAATAAATCGGGAAAATCCCCAAAGCTCCAGCACCCGAAATCAACAGAATTCCTAGCATCGCCAATTGTAACGGACGAAGCGCCAAAATGGCTTGAAACTCCTCTGACCAACTCAATGGCGGCGGTGCCTCAGAAGCCTCCGATGGTGTGCTCCCCTTCTCCTCAGACTCACTATTCTCCCCAGCCGTCGACTCTAAGCCCCCAGCCTGCGACGCTGCGTTGAGGGATCGCTCAGCAGCAATGCGATGGTTGAGAAACGGAACTGCGATGATCGTTGAAAACATCAACACACAGATGCTCAGCGCCGTAACACGCGATGTCTTGATATCCCATCCCTTCCTCGCCAAGACCATCGTAAGCAATCCTGCACTAAAACACCCGATGTCGGTACACATGTACCACAACGAATTGAATAACAAGGTCTGCCGTTCGCTAAATCCATAACTTTCTTGCATGATCAGTGGCAGCCACGCACGTACCACTTGCCACATCGTGTTGATGCAAATAATCATCAATAAAATAATCATAAACTGCGATGTAAACACATCATCCCACCACTTACCAACGCGACCCGCTTCACTACCGAATTTCGCCTCGCTCGGGACATTCGACGCGTCCCGAAAGTCTCGATCCCGAACCACCGATAGCCAAAGGAAAACCCACGAAGCACCCACCACCGCAATCAACTGAAATCCAAACCGCCAACTCCCCGGTTCTGGGGTAAGAATCGCCAACATCACCAAGGGCGTGAGAATGGCACCCAGCGACGTTCCACTCTGCAAAACACTATTCCCCATCGCCCGACCCGAACGACTCAGCAACGCTTGTGTCGTCTTCAATCCGCAAGGCCAATGCGCTGACTCGAAAAATCCCAAAAGCAATCGACACCAATACAATTCGTCGAAACTGCGAACCCAACCGGTTAAAAACCCCATCGCCGACCAACCAAGCAACCCAATCGGGTAAACCCATCGGACCGAAAACCGATCCACGATGTACCCCCAAAAAAGTGATCCAAAGGCAAAACTGTAGCCAAAAATAGCCTCCACCTGCCCATACTGCACGTTGTCGATCTGAAACTCCTCCTTGATCCGCTTCGCCACAACCGACAACGTTTGCCGATCCATGTAATTCACAGCCGACGCAAGCAACAGCAAGACACACACAACGCCGATGCGTCGCGTCCTAGGATCAGAACCAAAAATCGTGTTCAGCGGCAACATCGCAAAATGGGGGGAAAGAGCGCGTGGAGGGTATGCAGCTGGAACCGCAGCTTGGAACCGCAGCAGGGAACGCAGGTAGGTTTCCGTAAGATATTCGATTCCCAAGACGGAAACACAACGAATTCGTTGGAATTAGTGAATTTTTGGGGTTGTTCAGACCGCTTGAGTTCTCATAATTTCCGCCTGAAACCAAATTTCCCAAGGTCAGCAGCCTCCCGCAGCGTCGCGGCGAGAGTTGACTGACCCGCACGACCAACCGCGGCAATCCAAGGTGCAGCGCACCCAGCCGATCCAGGTTCTGGTCAAATCCTCAATGCCAACAGGAGATCACCATGGCACGTTATACCGGCCCGAAAGCTCGCGTGAACCGCCGCTTCGGCGCAATGCTCTACGAAAACGCAGGTTGCGTTCGAGCTTACGAAAAACGTAGCGAAAACCCACCAGGGATGCACCCACGTAGCCGTCGCTCCAGCAACTACGGCACCGCCTTGGCGGAAAAGCAAAAAATCAAGTACTACTACGGCCTCGGCGAACGCCAACTCCGTCGCTACTTCGATGACGCAGTGCGAAAGAAGGGAAATACTGGGGAAACCCTACTGCTGATGTGCGAACGTCGTCTCGATAACGTTATCCGCCGCATCGGCCTAGCGAAAACCCGCCCACAAGCCCGCCAAGGGGTGGTTCACGGTCACTTCAAAGTCAATGGCGTCAAAGTAACCAGCCCTTCGTTTTCCCTCCGCCCAGGAGATGTTATCGAAGTCCGCAGCAACGAAGCGATCCGCAACCTCTACCGAGGTGTGATCGCTAACGCCTCCCCAACCCCTCTCGATTGGGTTGCACTCGATACCGAAGGACTCAAAGCAACCGTTCTCGGCGCACCGAGCGGCTCGGATATCTCCCTGCCAGTAAATGCGAACATCGTGGTCGAATTCCTGTCGCGATAAGCTGACTGGAAACGCGTTTCAGTTAAACTATGCAAGAGCTCGATCGATCCGTCGATCCGAGCTCTTTTTCTTGGAATGGGACACCGCGCAGCTCGGACTAACCTCCAATTGCACATCCCTTCCATTTCCATTCGATTCCCATTCCATCGGCGTAAAAATATGCACGTTCCAGTTGTAGTCTTGGGTGGTGGTCCTGGCGGATACGCAGCAGCTTTCCTCGCAGCCGACGAAGGACTCGAAGTCGCAATCGTCGAGGTAGAACCGAAACTCGGTGGAACTTGCCTCCTACGCGGTTGTATCCCCTCAAAAGCCCTCCTGCACGTCGCTAAAGTCATCGACGAAGCCCATGAACTGACCGAAGGATGGGGGGTCGAATTCCCCGCTCCAAAAATCGATATCAATAAAGTCCGAGCCCGAAAAGAAAAAGTTATCGAAACACTCACCGGCGGACTCGGCCAACTCGCGAAAAGACGAAACGTCAAAGTCATCCGCGCTCGAGGATACTTCGAAAACTCAACGACCCTCGTCCTCGAAGGAAACGACCCGAGCATCCCCGAAGGCGGAAAGCTGACCTTCGACTACTGTGTACTCGCTACCGGTAGCACACCCGCTATGCCACCGAACTTTCAAATCGGTTCCGATCGGGTCATGGACTCCACTGGAGCCCTGGAATTAAAAGATATCCCCGAAAAAATGCTGGTCATCGGCGGTGGATACATCGGCCTGGAAATGGGGACCGTCTACGCCCACCTCGGCTCGAAAGTTACCGTCGTGGAATGGACCGATACCCTCCTCCCCGGCGCCGACCGAGACCTTGTCGCCCCCCTCCAACGACGACTCAAATCCCTCTTCGAAAACCGTATCTACTTAAACACCAAAGTCGGATCGGTCGCCGAAATCAACAACCAAGTAGAAGTCACCTTCGAAGGCCCCGGGAAATTCGGACACGAACGCTTTGATCGCGTCCTCGTTAGCGTTGGCCGTCGTCCCGCCAGCCGCGGAATCGGCCTCGAAAATACCCTAGTCCAAGTCAACGAACGAGGTTTCGCAGTTTGTGATCGACAGCAACGTACCGCCGATCCGCATATCCTCGCAATCGGTGATGTCGCCGGTGAACCAATGCTAGCCCACAAAGCTAGCCACGAAGCGAAAGTAGCCATCGAAGTGATCCTCGGTCGAGATGTACTGTTCGATAAACAAGCCATCCCCGCCGTCGTATTCACCGACCCCGAAATCGCTTGGGCCGGACTCACCGAAGACCGAGCCAAAAAGGAAGGAATCGCTGTCGAGATCGAAACCTACCCATGGGCTGCTAGCGGACGGGCACAAGCCCTCGGACGCACCGACGGGCTCACGAAGTGGTTGGTCGACCCACAAACCCATCGCGTACTAGGCTGCGGAATCGTTGGGCCCGGTGCCGGCGAACTCATCGCGGAAGCCGTTCTTGCGATCGAAATGGGATGCGAAGTCCGCGACATCACCGAGTCCATCCACCCACACCCAACCCTCAGCGAAACCCTGATGAACGCTGGCGAAGTCCACTTCGGTACCGCGACGGAAATCTACAAGCCAAAACGTCACGCTCCCAGCGGTAGCTAACGCAATGCGATTAGCAACCAAGAAAGAGGCCTCTAAATAGAAGAAGCCGCAGGTTTCAACCTGCGGCTTCTTCTATTTTGTATTGAAAACTGTGGGATCAATTAGTTGCCAGCAGCAGGAACAACCCATACCTTCAAGTCGGTTGTTACTTCTGGGTGCAACTGAATCTTGACGGTGTACAACCCCAATTCCTTGAGAACACCTTCGAGCTTCACTTGATCCGAACCAATCGTATAACCATTGGCCTTCAACGCTGCAACGATCTCAGACGCACCAACACTACCGTACAAATGCCCTTCTTCGTTTGCATTCGCTTCCACGTTGATCGATTGCTTGGATATCTGATCTGCTTGAACGCGGAGATCTGCTAGACGCTTGCGCTCGATTTCGACCAACTTCGCACGATGCTTCTCAACCATCCGCTTGTGGTGATCATTCGAAATGATTGCCAATCCTTCGGGGAGCAAATAATTGTTCGCATGCCCTGGCTTGACTTCAACGATGTCGCCAGCCTTTCCAAGGTGCTCCACGTTTTGGATCAACATCAATTGGATGCCGCCATTGGGGCCTTTTGGCAAACGCGGGAACCGAGGAGTACGCTTCTTGGTGGCTTTGGTCGTGGTCATGATCGATGGGGGAGTTGACAGTTCCTGATAAAAACTTCGCCACATGGCGAAGAGGGCCCAATGTTATATCGGGAAAATCTGGAATTTAGAAGGGCATTTCTTCGTCGTTATACACAGGTTCTTCATGGATTTCTGGATGGGAGACCTCCCCGGGCCCCGCACCGTACCCGTTTGGATCGGCGAACCGCCCATTGCCACCCGCCACCGGGGCCGCAGTCCCCGCCCCGCGAGGTCGAGCGACTCCCCCATCCGGACGCGCACCCTCTTTGCCCGAGAGAAACTGCATCCGATCGGCGATCACATAAAGCTTCGATCGCTTCTGTCCATCTTTTTCCCAAGTATCTTGCTTGAGCCGCCCCTCGACGAAAATCGGCGAACCCTTTGCCAAATACTCCCCTACCAACTCCGCCATCCGCCCAAAAAAAGTCACGTCGACAAAAGTTGTCTCATCGACCCACTCTCCCGCCGCATTTTTCCGCCGATCATTCACTGCGATCGCATTCTGGCATACCGCCAGCTTGGTATTCGTCGTGTGCCGAATTTCTATGTCTCGGGTTAGGTTTCCAATGAGGATTACGCGGTTGTAGTTTGCCATGATTCATTCCTCGAGGCTTCAAGAATGGGAACAGAGGATTCGCCGTGGTCCAACAAACCCGATCCCTAGATTTTAGCAATCCATGGAATTTCTGCTCGGAATTGGTCGCTCGGTTTTCAAAAATTGGCTGCCGAGGAATCATTCTGGTTCGGATACCTACGGGTGCCTTTTTTCGTACCCATGCACCGGATCAATAAAAGCATGCGAAATGGTGCGCCCCTGCCAAGAGTCCTTCGTTGAACGAAAAAAGACCTGCACATTGGCAGGTCTTCTCGGTTTAGTCTATCGCATTAGTCTATCGCACTTTTTTCGTCGCAACTATCTCATCGCAATCTTTGTTAAGATCGCTATTCTTATTCTTCGTCAGCTTCGACTTCTTCTTCCTCTTCCTCTTCAGCCCCAACCGCTGCACCGACGGCTGCTCGCTCGATTTGGTCAATCGGAACAACCACCTTTTCCTGGGCGTGTGCAACCAAGGCATCCACGAGTCGTGCATCGAGACGGGTGAACAAGAACCGCAACAAGCTCTCGTTGAGTTGGCAAGCTCGGTTGAGTTCCTTGAGCTTGAGCGTATCAAGCTTGAAAATCACCAACCAATATGTCCCCTTGTTGTGCCCCTTGATCGGGAACGCGAGACGCTGCTCAGCCCACAAACGGCTGACGAGGATTTCACCTCCTGCATTGGTGATCATGTCTTGGACAGCGGCGGCGACTCCACCTGGATCGCGTGCGTAATGGTTGCTATCGAACAAAAACAGACATTCGTAATTTGCGCTGGCCAACGTAGTGCTCCTCAATCAGTGCAACTGGCTATTCTCAGGATTGCCGACTCTCTTTTTGAACTTGGTTTTTTGAACGCGGTTCTTTGTAACTTGTGTTGTAATCACCGACTTGCAACCGTCAAGCTTTTGACGCATTGTATCGGTTCATCGCTTGGTCGATCCCTTGACTGATCCAACATCGCATTGCTAGCTCTGCTTGGACTAACGAAGCATCGACTGTCTCACGTTCCTTTTTCGTGAATTTGCTGAGCACAAACTGAGCTGTGTCAACATTTTCCGGGGTGGCATCAATTCCGATACGCAACCTTGGAACGTCTTGCGTCCCGAAAGCTTTGAGGATGTCGTCGAGGCCTTTTTGACCGCCACTCGATCCGCTCTTTCGGAGTCGCAATTTCCCGAGTGGCAAGCTCAAGTCATCGCAAACCACAAGGATGTTTTCTGTGGGAACCTTGTAAAACCTTGCGGCAGGGCTCGTGGCTCGACCGCTACAGTTCATATACGTCATCGGCCACAGAAGTATCACATCGTGATCTTCCACCCGCCCTCTGACGATCAAGGATTCAAATTTTGATTGGACTGCCGGTGCTCCGATGGCTTGGTGTAGCCTATGAAGCGCGTCGAATCCAATGTTGTGTCTTGTTTTTTCGTAGGTCGAACCGGGATTTCCCAGCCCAACAATCATTCGCGGAGCCGCCCCGGACATTAGTTCCCGGCGTCAGCCGCCTTTTCCTTGCGGATCAACTCCGGCTCTCCAGCCGTCAAAGTAGCCTCAGGTGCGTCTGCCCCAGAAGCCACCGCAACTTGCGCCACGACGATCGAACCGGGCGTCACAGGAGTCGCTCCCTCTGGAAGCTTCAAATCGCTGACGTGGACCGATTGACCGAGTTGAAGCTGTCCGATTTCGCAAGTGATGTACTCAGGAATCTTCACTGCAGGACATCGAATGGTGATTTCGTGCGTAACGAAGCGTAGCTGACCAGCAGCGGACATCGCCCCAGGTGCCTCGCCATGCAAATGAACAGGAACGGTTACGTCCACCGTTTCCGTCTGAGAAACCCGAGCAAAATCCACATGGATGATGTAATCACCCATCGAACTCCACTGCACGGCTCGCAAAAGTGCCGTGTCATTGACCGCACCACGAATGTTGACAAGCTTCGTGCCGTGCTTGATCAACTTGTTGATCGTATCGAGGGTAACGGTCAAACAAACGTTCTCTTCACCGTGACCGTAGAGAATTGCAGGAATGGAGCCACTTTCGCGGATCTTAATCATCGCCCGCGAACCCTTAACATCCCGCTTTTGGACTTCAATCGTCTCAATCATGACTCTGCGCGTTCCAAATCTTAATGTACAAATAGCCCTAATGGCTTGCTTGTCTTGACTTCGGCTCCCAGCCGGGCCCCGGAGTATGACGATTTTAGAGAAGGATGCAAGTGCAAAATGTACTTGCGATTCCCGGTCAAGCTCCTATCCTTTTCTCGGCTGTCCGTTGCAATCGCTTTCTCCCTCTCTATCATCCTTTCGCCTTCACCCTTTGTACCGCGCAAAACCCTGTACCGCGCAAAACCCGCCGGTACTTCGCCCCACTATCCACCCAAGCTACCCTCCGAAGAACCATGGCCAAAAAATCGACGTTTGAAATCATCGAACCCGTCGGGGCTCGAGTCCTGGTACTCAAGGACGAACCCAAACGGGAAACAAAAGGGGGAATCGCCCTGCCCGATGCAGCAGAAATTCCAACAATTACCGGAAGAATCGTCGCAATTAGCCGCCAAGTCGAACACGATGATGACATGCCGCTACGACAATACGACAAAATCATCTTCCACCCCAAAAGCGCTATCCCCGTCGACTTCGAACCCGATAACCAACTCTATGTCGTCCCCGTCGAAGATGTCGTTGCCGTCTTCCGCAAAAAATCAGCTTCGGAAAAAGGTTCGGGCCCAGAAGAGTGAGCTTCAAGCCATCGAGTCCGGCCTCCAAACTACAGGAAAAACCATCATGGGCGCCCGGTCAGGATTTCTTTTTCGAGCCCATCCGCCCCGCCTGACCCCGGCACTCCTGCTTCTCGGGTTTCTTTGCTCTACCCTCGACTTGCCTACCCTAGGGCAGAGTGCTCTCGGGCAGAGTACCCTAGGGCAGAGTGCTCTCGGGCAGAGTACCCTAGGGCAGAGTGCTCTCGAAACCGAGCCACCCCGGAAAAAAATGGTCCGCCTCGAATTCGCGGATACCCCCCAAAAAAACACGGAACCCGAGGCACCAAACAACTCCTCCCCTAGCTCTATCCCCGAAAGCCGAACCCTCGAAGGGGAACTGATCACCGAAAATGCGACCTACGGCACCCTCATCCTGACCGCCGACGGTGAGCTCGTCGCTATCTCCCCCAAAGTCGAAATCGAATCCGTCGTCGAACTCGATCAGCCCCTTATCCCAACCCCCGCCGAT
This sequence comes from Pirellula sp., assembly GCA_044344575.1. Classification (GTDB taxonomy): domain Bacteria; phylum Planctomycetota; class Planctomycetia; order Pirellulales; family Pirellulaceae; genus JBKCUI01. Next base: position 11,194 of record JBIJCS010000092.1, read on the forward strand.
GAACTGGGAAACAAAGCCCTGCAACGGATGCCCGCATCGGCCAAGGTTCTCAAAACCGATCACTTCGTCGTCTGCTACGACACCTCCGAAACCTACGCGCGTTGGAACGCGAACCTCTACGAACGTATGTTCAAAGGAATGATGCGATTCTGGAAAGAAAAAGGATTCGAACTCGAAGAACCCCGATTCCCCCTCGTCGCCCTGATCTTCCGAAACCGTGACGATTACATCGCTTACTCCAAACGCGATTTTCGCGGCGGCGAAAATACCTTCGGCTACTACACCCAAACCACCAATCGACTCGCAACCTTCGACCTCACTGGCATCGAAGGCGTCCTGCCCGCAGGTGCAAAAGTCTCACGCGAAGAACTCCTTGCCGAAATCTTCTCGCGCCCCGAAGCCGAACGGCAAATCGCAACGATCCTCCACGAAGCCTGCCACCAAATCGCCTTCAACACCGGTTTGCAAACACGGCTCGGTGACTACCCCCTGTGGGTCAGCGAAGGTATCGCGACTTTCTTCGAATCCCCAGACCTCCGCTCCGCAGCAGGCTGGGCCGGTGCAGGAAAAGTAAACCCCTATAACCTTCTCCAACT
>JBIJCS010000004.1:0-37520 GCA_044344575.1 Pirellula sp.
ACTGCTTGGCTGAGTTCATTATGGTCCACGAGAACGAGCTTGGGTTTAGGAGGATGGACCAAGTCCGATTTGGTGACGACACCAACAAGTAGCCCCGCATCGTTGACCACGGGAAAAATCGGTTCATTGACTCGTTCGGTCTTCAAGCGAGCTTCCTCAATCGGGAGCTTGGCCGGCAAAACGACGAAGTCGGCATCGATCGCGGAATCGATAAACTGAGAGGACTTGATCCGCATTGTGGTCGTGGCTGTGTCATAGGGACTTTGGATCACCGCTACCCCACGAGACTTGGCCAGCTCGACGAGCCCATCCGAGAGCTCGTATCCACCAGTGACGACTAGGGCACGCACACCGTGTTCAATGGCAGGCAATTGGATCGTTGGGCGATCTCCGCAGACCACAATCAACCGCTCAGCCGGAAAACGCTGCATCCGTTCGGTGAATCCGCCGGCACTCATTGCACCGACCATCACCAACAGCTCATCCAACTGGTTAGGATGAAGCTCATGCTGGAACGAGCCTCCTAGTATTTCGCGTATCTTTCCGAGGCTTGTTTTCACTGTCCGCGTCTTGAGCGGATCCGCATCATCGCGAAAAATCAGATCCATCAATTGAAGCAAGGAAAGCAGCCCGACAACCCTACGGTTCTCGTCGACAACCGGCACCGCCCTTACATCGTGATCCTTCATCCGCTGGTAGACTTCGTAGAAAACTTCGCCGCGTTTGGCGGTAACGGGCTCCCGACCACATAAATCGAATACTTCGGGGCGTACGTCCATGACGATACGTGGGGTGGGGACCCCTGCCCGTTTGAGCACGTACGCGGTCCTCTGATTTGGGGTCCCGCAGCAAGCAGCGATCGCATCGGGGCGAGTGGTGCGCTGAAGCAAATCTGCGTAAGCGATCGCAGAACAGATCGCATCGGTGTCCGGATTTCGATGCCCAAAAACAAAAGTTGTCATACTTCTATCGAATCGTTACCGCGCACGCGAATTGAAATTTCTTAGTCATTCTTTCGCGGAATTTGCCGTCCTCCGCGAACCGACGCAGAGTGTAGCAGATCTACTGATATCAATGCAGGGACAAAATTGACGCAGGAAGCAACGCTTCAACGCCGGAATTCCTCCCGTTATTTTCCGTACAGGACAAGGACTCATCCCCCAACTCCTAGTCCCTACTTGCAAAATTCAGCTTCCCAAGCGACTATAATTCAATACTTCGGAGCGGTCGTTTGTCGTGACGGCTCCCTCACCTTTGAGAAAAAATCATGCTGGAAATCCAACTGCCGGATGGGACTGTTGTCTCCCATCCTGAGGACGCTACTCCTCTTTCTGTTGCCAACGCTATCGGAGCTAGGCTTGCTAAGGCTGTCATCGCAGCCAAGGTCGCGGATCAGATCGTTGATGCGAACCGTCCTCTGAAGTCCTTTGCGGGCTCGGGGCCGATCCCATTAAAGCTTCTTACCGATCGCGACCCCGAAGCGCTTGATGTTTTGCGGCACTCCTGTGCACACATCATGGCAAGGGCTGTCATGCGGGTTTTCCCCGGTGTTTCCTTGGCGTTTGGGCCTACCATCACCAACGGTTTCTACTACGACTTCTTGCTGTCCCACAAGCTCAACGAGGATGACTTCGCCAAAATCGAGCAAGAGATGGCAGCGATTATCGAGAAGGCTGAGCCCTTCGAGCAATTCTCTTTGAACCGGACCGAAGCGGTCGCGTTATGCCGCGACATGAAGCAGGATTTGAAGGTCGAACACATTGAATCGGGTCTTTCTAGTCACGAATCCCTAGGGTTCTACCGCCAAGGTGAGTTCGTCGATTTGTGCCGTGGCCCCCACATTCCTGATGCGGGGCGAATCAAAGCCTTTAAGGTCATGAGTGTTGCCGGGGCGCACTGGAAGGGAAATACTTCCGGGCCAAACTTGCAACGCCTCTACGGTACCGCTTGGTTCCAACCCAAAGACATGCAAGCGTACCTCGATCAGATGGAGGAAGCGAAGAAACGGGACCATCGCGTGATCGGTAAGAAACTTGGATTGTTTCAAATCACTCCTGAGGTAGGCCAAGGAATGTGCCTTTGGATGCCCAAAGGTGCTCGCATCCGAAGTCTTCTCGAAGACTTCCTTCGCCGCGAGATGCTCAAGCGAGGCTATGAGCCGGTCTACAGTCCACACCTTGGTCGCGTTGAGCTTTATGAAACCAGCGGCCACTTCCCGTATTACCGCGACAGCCAATTCCCTCCGTTGTTCGTTCACGACGCCGGGGCTCTCGTCGACGCTTGGGTGCGTCGTTTAAAAGAAGATGACCAGTTTGGCGCAGCCCAGGAAACCATGTTCCTGCAGGCCGCTGAAGTGCTTGGATTCGATCCGAGTGAGTATTCCAAGGCAACCGATAAAGAAAGCAAGCTTGCTGCACTCAACGACTGGCAACACCAGCACGAACGCTATCTCGTCAAACCGATGAACTGCCCGCACCATGCGCAGATCTACAAAGCACAACCGAGATCGTATCGAAGTCTGCCTTTGCGACTTTTCGAATTCGGTACTGTTTACCGTTACGAACAAACGGGAGAACTCAACGGCATGTTGCGTGTTCGCGGATTGACCCAAGACGACGCGCACATTTTCTGTACCGCAGACCAAGTCGAACAAGAGTTTCGCAACACCATCGAACTAACCCGTTTCGTTCTCGAATCGGTCGGCTTGAACGACTACCGCGTGCAGTTATCACTGCGCGATCCAAAGAGCGACAAGTACGTTGGAAGCGAAGAGAACTGGCAAAAAGCCGAAGCGGCCTTGCGAAAAGTACTCGAAGAATCCGGACTGAACTTTACTGCCGCCGAGGGCGAAGCTGCCTTCTATGGTCCGAAAGCGGACTTTATGGTTCGCGATTGTATCGGTCGCCAATGGCAGCTCGGAACCGTTCAGCTCGACTATAACTTGCCCGAACGATTCCAACTCGAATACACTGGCGCAGATAACAAAGCACATCGACCAGTGATGATTCACCGCGCTCCGTTCGGTTCCATGGAACGATTCGTCGGAATGCTCACCGAACATTTCGCAGGAGCGTTCCCAATGTGGCTTGCACCCGAGCAAATTCGAATCTGCCCGCTGAGCGAAAAGACCAACGACTACGCAATGGAACTTGAAAAACGGTTCACCGAAGCTGGTTTCCGAGTCACCACCGACTTGCGCGGTGCGAAAGTCCAAGCCAAGATTCGCGATGCGCAGTTGGATTTGATCCCTTACATGGCGGTCATTGGTCCGAAAGAAGCCGAAGCACAATCGATTGCATTGCGTGATCGCATTGACGGTGAGCTCGGAACCAAACCGGTCGAAGAAGTCATGCAACTATTGACGCAAGAGGTGAATTCTCGACGCATCCGCCAAGTTGCTCAACGGCCTGCCGCGGAGCCTCAACCAACCATCGAAACTACCGGACACGAATACTAATCCTTGGACTGCGCAAGCGAAAGTTTCACCACTTTCGCCAATCCCTTCGAGAGCATGACGAACATGAGCGAGTCAACGAAACCACCACAGCCAAAACCTGTTCAACGGCGTGCGGAGCAAGTTCTCGCCGAAGAGTTCTTAGTGGCGAGATCCAAGATTCTCGATCTTGCCGCTACCATCGATCGTTTGCAGCGAGCCGAAGGTACGGTAGAGAATCTAGACAAACGGCAGTTGCTACAGCAAGGGCTCGAGATCCTACTTGATGATCAAGGAGACAAAGCCAAACGCGTGCAATTGCTCATGAGCCGTGCATACGACCCTCAATGGCGAGAAAACTATGGACTACATTGATCCCCATATCCACATGGTATCCCGCACAACGGACGACTATGAGACGTTGGCGAGGATGGGTTGTGTTGCGATGAGCGAACCGGCCTTCTGGGCCGGCTTCGATCGCGGTAGCGTCGAGAGCTTCCGGGACTACTTCCGCCAACTCACCGAGTTCGAACCGAAACGCGCTGCACAGTTCGGTATCCAGCACTACACTTGGCTCTGTATCAACGCCAAAGAAGCGGAAAACGTTAGCCTCTCACGCGAAGTCATCGCGATGATCCCAGAGTTTCTCTCCGCAAGCAATGTTCTTGGGATCGGCGAAATCGGCCTGAATAAAAACACCAAAAACGAATCGACCATTTTTTTAGAACACGTCGACTTAGCTGCCCGATATAACCAACAGATCTTGATCCACACCCCTCACTTAGAAGATAAGTTTCAGGGGACGAAAATGATCCTCGACATGCTGATCCAGGACTCACGTATCGATCGCTCACGCGTTCTGGTCGATCACGTCGAAGAGCACACGATTGGCGAGGTACTCGATCAAGGTTTCTGGGCGGGAATGACTCTCTACCCCGTCACCAAATGTACTCCACAACGTGCCGCCGACATGATCGAACGATTCGGGTCAGACCGATTGATGGCCAATTCAGCCGGAGACTGGGGACCCAGCAAACCCACCGCTATTCCCGATTTGATCATGGAACTGAAACGTCGCGGTCACTCGCGAGAGTTGATCCGAAAAGTCGTCTTCGAAAACCCACGGACTTTCTTTTCCCAGAGCAAGAACTTTAAAGCAGACGCGTTACCCTCCTCATGATTTTCAGGTAGATTATTTCGAAACCCAGGTGAATTTCATGCCCTTCACTGAAGACCAAAACGCGACACCCGACCGAATCTGTCCAAAATGCGCTAGGATTCTCCTTTACGGTCAGCCACTGAACTCTTCAACGTAAATCAGGAGACGTGAAGCAGAGGTATTGTATGTCGCCACCGCGACTCATTCTTCATGTAGGAATGCCCAAGACTGGCTCCTCGTCGATTCAAGAAAGTCTGTTCCATGGGCTTCGTGATCCACGCTTTCGTTACCTAGCTTTGGGCTTGGTCAATGCCAGTCGACCCATTCAAGTTCTCTTTGCAGATCAACCCGTCGCAGCGCATACACACCGCGCACAAGGTGTCAGTGCCCAAGCGATGCAAAACCGAAAAGAGTTCTTCTCTGAATGTTTCGAACGCCAGATTCGAAAGGCTAAACAAGAGAAAGCCACACCAATTCTTTCAGCCGAAGATTGCTGGTTCCTAAGTGCTCAGGAACTAGCGCGATTACGCGAGAAGATCCACTCATTCGGATTCATACCCCATGTCGTCGCTTACTTGCGATCTCCGCTAGCATGGATGACGAGCATGTATCAGGAACTTTTAAAAAGCGGTCATCACCAGTTCGCCGATCACCTCCTCCTCGGTTCCGATGAAGCACCTCCAATAACCGCAACCATGGGATGCAACTACCTTCCTCACCTCGAAAAATTCGAGGCCGTCTTTGGCAAGGAGAACTTGCTCGTACGCAGCTTCCGACACCAAGACTTGGTCGATGGTTGTGTCGTATCTGACTTTTGCAAATCGTTGGGAATTGACTTTCCCAAAGGCCGCGTACAACGTTTCAATGAAAGCTTGAGTTTAGAAACAAGTCGCTTTCTTTACGCTGTAAATCGCTTTGTGCGGGAACAGGAAGCGATCCCATTTCGCAAGATTCTGCTCCTTCTCCGACGACTGAACGAATATCCCGGCAAGCCTTTGCGACTAGATCCCGGCATACTGGAACCTTATGCGGAAAACCTTGCCCTCCAGCTGGATCCCATACGAAAGAGCTATCATGTCGACATGGAGGAAGACTGGCGAGCAATCGGGCAGTCCAACGTCGATCCAACGCGCCTGACAAGCGAGCGAGATATGCTCGTTTTCTCCGAGGACTCTTTGCATTGGCTTGCAAAGTCTCTGAAAATCGCCCCACCTCAGACAACAGACTCGGAACGCCTTGCGGAGCGCGTAGCAATGCAAGTGATGCAACTGAGACCAAGATTCCAACACCGACTGCAAGATTACTTGCAAGGTAAACGCAGAGAACGAAAACTGCGGTCGATCCTTTGAGTCGCAATGCTCAAGCAGCGGTTAGCCTGTCGCGCCTCTACCACCTTATCGGTTCTTTAGTCAGATCGCAACCAACGCAGTTTTGGGATCCATTGGTAATGCATCGTGCGAAGTTTTCTTTTTAGGGCACATACTCGTCGCACTTTGGGAGTCAGTTGTTCAAGACCATCAAAGGATGCTACGCGAGCACCACTGAGCATCACGTAGACATTAATGAGCCGCTCACCGATGAATGGATGAAGCGGATAGTAAGAAAGAGCAAACCGATCGCGAAGCGATTCGGGAAAGGTACGGAAATAACCGGAATCTTTAAAACAGTACGCCCGGAGTTCTCGGTCATGTGTGGCCAATTCAATCAACGGTGATAAGAGATCTCTGACATACGATTCGATCATCTTGGATCTGCAGACAAAGTAGTTAAAGTAAATCGGCGACGGAAACGTTTTTCGAAGATCAAACTGAATTCCGAGCTCAGAAAGTAAGCAAGAAGTCGCTTCAAGAACACCGCGATGACATCGGTCGCCAATCCGATAAACCGGATGCGGGATAAAACTACCGAACGAGAAAAAGTCCGCTTGCGGATTCTCAAAGACCCATGCGTTCAGCGCGTCAGGAGTCAGTTTACCGAGACTCTGATTTTTGATCGGTAATCCCCACTGCTTGGACTCCTCAAGCTTCTCTCGCCAATTCGGCCCAACCACGCCGAAGTAGTCTGATTCGACGTGCCAACGATCCAGCACCAATCTGCGGAGAACGTCACTCTCGAAGAAGAGATAACGCTCGTCCGCCGACACCGGCACTGCGTTGAGGTATGGCTCGAAGTCGCAGTGGGCAATTTGTTCCGAGAGGAAGCAGTTTTGGATGACCCGAATCCTCATCGTATCGCCCGATAAGGATGTTAGACGCTTGGAGTTTCCACGCGAGGCATCGACTCGATCACTTTGTCGATCAGGCCGTACGCACAAGCTTCTTCAGGGTCCATGAATCGATCGCGATCGGTATCCTTTTCGATCTTCTCAAGACTTTGTCCGCAGTGCTTGATCAAGATCTCGTTGAGGCGACGCTTGGTCCGTTGGAATTCTCGTACATGGATCGAGATTTCTTCCGCCGTGCCTTGCATGCCAGCAAGAGGTTGGTGAATCATGATGCGTGAATTCGGCAATGAGTATCGCTTGCCCTTCGCACCCGCAGTGAGCAACACCGCGCCCATCGAGGCAGCTTGACCTATGCAATACGTTGCAACGTCACAAGAGACGAATTGCATCGTGTCGTAGATCGCCATGCCGGCACTAACGCTACCGCCAGGGCTGTTGATATACATGTGGATGTCCGCTTTCGGGTCATCGGATTGCAAAAACAACATTTGGGCTACGAGCGCGTTGGCGATTTCGTCGTTGACATCGGTACCCAAGAAGATGATCCGATCTTTCAACAAACGACTGTAGATATCGTAGACTCGCTCTTCTCGCCCACTCTTTTCAATGACATAGGGAATCAGTGGCATGGGTTCTTTCCTTGCGTTACCAACGGATGGTTTGAATTTTTTCGTGTTTTATTCGTTCAGAGGGAGACGGACCAAGTCAACGTTGTGCGTTACTTGTCTTCCGCTTGCTGTTTGGTCAAGATCTCGTCGACGATTCCGTAAGCCTTGGCTTCCAAAGCGGTCAAGAAGTAATCGCGATCCGTGTCTGCTGCGATCTTCTCAACGGCCTTGCCGGTGTGCTTGGCCAAAATCTCGTTGAGCTGGGTGCGAAGCCTAAGAATCTCGTTGGCTTGAATCTCGATATCGGAGACTTGACCTCGTACCCCTCCGTGCGGCTGGTGAACCATGACGGTGCTATTTGGCAAACAATAGCGCTTGCCTGCAGTCCCCCCGGCGAGCAACACGGCGGCCCCGCTGGCGGCTTCACCCACACAGTACGTTGCAATCGGGCAACTAAGCATTTGCATCGTGTCGTAGATGGCCAACGTCGCTCGGACTTCGCCACCTGGTGAGTTGATGTAAAAGTGAATGTCCTTGCGGCGATTCTCACTCTGCAAATAAAGCAACTTCATTACCAGTTCGTTGGCATTGCCGGCATAGATCTCTCCTTGCAGAAAGACGATGCGATTTTCCAACAGCAGATCTCCAAGGGTCATCTGCCGCTGCCGCTGGTAACTTTGGTAGGCGGACGCGTTGTACAGTGGCGGCATGCTCGAAAACTCGTTCACGAAAAGGTTCCTTTCACAAAAGAAGCGGACCGAATTGCCATGTATCTTTCGCATTCACTCGCCTTTGGCAAGGGCACGACGAAAGGATTCTTGACAAGCACCCATATTTTCCTTGTGTTTCCCGAGCGAAACATTGGAATTCCCTGCCGCCTAAACCTCCCGGAGAACTTCGCAGACACGCTGAAAATCATCGGGGAGCGGCGCGCTGATTCTCAAAGACTGCTCCGTTTTCGGATGCAAGAACTCAATCTCAGCCGCGTGCAACGCTTGGCGGTTTAACACGACTTCCGTATCCTCTGGCCTCAAAGGTAATCCGCGAGCCAGTCTGCGATGGAGTTGCCCCCGGGTAATCTGAGAATGACCAGCGTAGAGTCGGTCGCACAAGACCGGGCAACCGATGTGGGCAAGATGCAAACGGATCTGGTGCGTTCGCCCCGTCTTCGGAAACACCTTGAGCAATGCATACCCCGGAAACCGCTCCACTACTTCAAACTGCGTCTCGGCATATCGACTGCTCGGATGCCCACTGCGAATCGCCATCTTCTCTCGTTGGTATGGATGGTGGCCAATCGGCTGAATAATTCGATCGCGATCCCGATCTAAATGCCCCGAAACAATGGTCATGTACGTCTTTTGAACTTCTCGTGCCTCAAACTGCGCACAAAGCTTGTAATGCACCTCGTTCGTCTTGGCTATCAAAATCACACCACTGGTTTCTCGGTCCAATCGGTGCACTATCCCGGGACGCGTCGGCCCCCCAGCATCACTCAACTTGGAAAAGTGGTGCGCCAAAGCCGCCGTAAGCGTACCAGACCAATGCCCCTTTGCAGGATGCACCACCATCCCCGCTGGCTTGTTAATCGCTACGAGAAACTCGTCCTCGTAGAGGACATCCAAAGCGATCGCCTCGGGAATCGGTCCTTCCTTCGGCGGTGGCGGCAAATCGACGACATGCACAACCTGCCCCGGAAAGACGTGAAACGCAGGCTTGACCGGTCTACCATCCACCAAGACTTGGTCCAAAGTGACGACCCTGCGAAGAAATACACGACTGTATCCATCGATCTTCAACGTCAAATACAAGTCGATCCGTGTATCGGCATATTCCTCTTCGACGGTGAACGTGAAGCTCTTCGGCTCTCCAATCCCTTTTTCTCCAAGACCACCATCCGATAAGCCTGGCTCAGAATCCAAGTCTGCGTCACCGGTGGAATCTAACTCGCTAGAGGAATCAGAATCCTCTCCACGAGGCAAAACAAGCTCGTCAATCGGCATCAGTGAGGGCTTGCGAACCAACTCGCCACGCCGACGCCCCTTGCCATTGGCCGAATGGTCAGCACCCGAATCCTCAGACGATTCGCTGTCTGTACCCGATCTCTTTTTTCCTCTACCCACCGCCACACCCCACTTTGTTGGTTCTACCCACAAGCTCAAACGCGATGAGCAGACGCACTATGCAACCACGAAGTCCATCGGCGACTCCTGGGAATTGCTTTGACCTCAGGGGGCAACCGTTATGAACGACACCCCGATATTATTCAGTCACCGGCTATTTAGGCTCTGTACCAGGCGTTGGTTCCGAAGACGCTGCCGGTGCCGGTTCAGTCGCCGGTGCCGGTTCAGTCGCCGGTGCCGAAGGAATCGAGTCAGGAGATACACCGGGAACCGAACCCGCTGGCGGGAAGGAGAAATTCGGGAGGCCTGGCAAGTCTGGCAGCCCTGATGGATTCGTGGCTGGCACCGGAACGCTACGGCGCTCGCGATACCAAGCATAAAAAGTCTCGCCATCGGAAGTCTCGAGCCAAGTCAGACGGCGTTTCGCTTCGGTAGCAAGGTCTTCCGCAATGCCGGTCATATTTACCAGCTTGCGGTATTCGAGAATCGCTTCTTTGCGTTCTCCTAGGCCTTCGTAAGCCTGTGCTACTCCAAACAACGCGCGGCTTTTTGCAAAAGGCTCTTCGGTCGCTGAGGCGACCTCTTTGTACTCTTCGGCGGCTTGTTTGAAATATTGATCCGCTAACGTACGATCGAGATTCCACTTCTCTAAAGCCTTGGACATGTTGGCATCACCCGCAGTCAATCTTGCCCATACCCCTGCACTTGTATCGGAAAAATCCTTCGCGATCGCTTCGAGATCTTGCGGTGAGGTATCGGAGAAATAGAAATCGGTCCAAGCCCTCGCGGCTCGAGCTTCCTTCTGGCTCGTGTAGATGCCATAAACGAGCAACCCCAAGACGGTTGCCCCGATCAATCCGAGCAATGCTGGGAGGAATGGCTTGATCTGAGCAAACTTTTGCTCGATCTTGTCAGCCAAAAGGTCGGACTCGTGAAGCTGACTACGTTCGCTCTTCATAATGCGTCAATCGAAAAACCGCTGGGACTTCAAAAGTCAGCAGTATAGGAGGCTTGGCCCTTTCCCTCAATACAGACCCGGCAATCCGAGCCTCCTCCCAGTCCACTTCCTCGATTTCCCGCCCCCTGTGCTCCCCCGGTCGCCGCCAGCGGCCAAGCGGTGTTATGGATCGTCAGGCAGCGATTTTTGGCCCAATATGCCACCGAGCTAAAAACCGCTTCCCGCTGCGGTTCATCGTGCAGATCGTGGCGACAACCTTCCCAAGCCAAGAATTCTGCGGCTGGCCCCGCACGCCTTGAGAACTCTTCCGATGCTTCACAGGAAGTCAACGCGTCCTCCGTCCCATGCATCACAAGGGTAGGGGTCGCTAGCAAATGCGCATTTTCCATCGCCCAATTTCCGCTGTCGATCAGATTGGTCGCCAACCGCAAGGACATGGTTCGATGCACGTACCGGTCGCGTCGGTAGGCGTCCTGGGCGCGAAGGTCTTGGCTTAACTTCTCCACGCACATTGGAGTTTGAATCCGCAAATTCGGTAAACGTTCCGCCAACCATCGCCCTGCCCGCATGAACTGTTCACGAGGTTCGCAAGGAGTTCGCAACATCGGCGAACCGATGATCGCACCTTGCAATCCATGCGTTGACTTGCATCGCCGAAGCAACCAATTGATGGCCAAATTTCCACCCATGCTCTGCCCGAACAAGAAATGCGGAATTTTCGGCCAAGCATTCTGAGATATTTTCAAGGCACAATCGACCTCACCGAGCAACTGCTCGTACGAGGCTATCACCCCACGCTTTCCTGGCGAACGCCCATGCCCCAACAAATCCATTGCGCTCACCGCCAACCCAAGGCTGGCTAAATGCGTCCCCATTCCCTCAAACCGACCACCATGATCTCCAAAACCGTGCAAGATCGTTACAGCTCCCCATGGAGCACCATCCTTGGGCCACCAACGATGCTCGTACCGATACCCCAAGGCCGCATTCCTCAACTCGCGTCGCTCTCCCCGCATGGTATCAATTGGATGTAGAAATGCTTGCATTCGATTCGGCTCCCGGTAGGCCTGAGTTAGGAGTTGAAAAGTGATCGATAGATCCCCCCCAGCCGATGCCATCGGCCGTTTTCCCCCCGCAAGCTTTACAAAAATCACCGGATTCTCCGTTAGAGGCGCAGCAACCCCCCTAGCCCCCCCAGCTTCTCACCAAGTTCCATTTCGCGGTCCCTTTGCGTATTTGCTCCTTGGCGTGAGACCGCCCCCCGACCAGACCAGGTCTCACGCCCGCTTCGCTCAAGACGCCAAGCTCGCAAAGAAAAGTCCAACAAAAAAACAATCAAAAGGCAATTGGAGCATGACAGTGGCCAACATAGTTGCGATTCGTGCTGGTGCTAGTGCTCGGATAACGAGACTAGTGTTGCTTCCTTTCAAGGTAGGTCGTCTGCTGAAGAGACTTGAGCCAACCACAGGTTGCTATCGATTACGAGCACGAGCACCGTTTCACTGAGCACGAGCACGGCACTGCAAAAACCGATACAAATCAAGTCTAGCCACTAAAATTCCTGTCCCTTTGCGCCTTTGCTTCTTCGCGTCAGAACGTTTTCTCTGCTTCTTTGCTTAAGACCGCAGAGTTGCGTCAGACCGCAGAGTGAAATCAAGTTTCCTTCAAAGCTTCTCGAGGTCTCGGCCGATACTCTTGTCATGATGACGATCACAGCCGAAGGGATTCGGCAACACTTTCGCGATTGGGTTCGTTCCCAAGTGGGGCAGGAAGTTCCCGTAAGCATTCGGGAAACGACTCTGCTGTGCGATGGCTCGTACGTCGGTCGCAAGTTCTCGTTGGCCGGATACCAGTTAGTTTGGCTCATCGCCTCCGAAGAACTGAGGTTCTATCAAAGGGACGGGTTGCTGGTGGAATGCTCTCAAAAGGCATCCAACACGGTCACGATTAGCACGCCGGGTAACAATTAGCTAACACGGCGATGATTAGTAAAGGTGTTTCAAGCACAACTGCGACCAAGTCTCCATCCGATCCGATTCTTCCTTGATGGTTTCTAGGCTTTCGAATCCGGCATCGAGCAACTGATCTTCTCGCGGCGTGGCTTTACAGGTGGCGAGTTGCAAAACGTGAACAATCCCCAGATGGACACGGCCGACTTCCGAACTGTCATCGTAGATCAAGCCGACGATTTGGTCTTTGCCGGAACACTCGATGATCATCTCTTCGGCCAACTCGCGCTGCATTCCATTGCGATACCAGTCATCTCCTTGCGCATCCTCTACAGAAATATGTCCTCCGATGCCGATGGACTGCAAAGCATGCAGTCGCTTTTCCCCTTGTCCTTTTCCACGGGTGTACCGAAACAAACGGGTTTCGCTCTCGTCGTTGCATTCGAGAATGACATACGGAATCAACTGCTTGAAAGAAGGATCGTCTTCCACCAAGCTTCGCGGCCGAAACGACTGGTTCGCCCGGTCGAGCAACGCTGGCAGATAGCGATCGACCGATCGGTTGAAACCGGAAAAAGGGCCAAGTTCCATCAGGAGGGAAGCTGGAACAACCAAGACTTCTTCGTCTTTTGCCATGAGATGACCATGCGTGAAAAGGTGGGGAAAACTAGAGAATTCCGCAGAACAGAACCTCTGGAGTCGTACTGTCTGAGCCTTCGGCGAAGGCCATTGCGGCGGGAGGAGGTCGGGCCAACGCGTCCCCGTCGGCCCAATTTTTCGTTACGATACACGCTTTGACAACGGATGGCTATTGAGTCATCCCCAAGAATCCGGCCTTCCTAGAGAATCCAATCAGGGATCAGCCGGATACGAATAACCTAAATCGCAAGCCTCTTACGCCATAGAGAAACCCACGAATGGAGAATCCTCCCGTGCGACCAATCCAGAGTGTCTCTTCCCAGATTTCCCGGACCTTTTCAAGGCGTGGTGAACAACTCCGCTGCGTTGCGGCCGCTTTCACCCTCGGTTTCGCTTCCTTGGCAAATACCTTCGCTGCGGATCCACTTCCCAAAGCGGTCGACTTGTTCCCGGCGCAGACGCAAGCCTTCGTCGCCCTACCAAACTCGGAATCATTTTTGGCCAACTGGGGTAAAACCCAGCTTGGACTGTTGGCAGCCGACGATCGGATGGACGAATTCTGGGCCGGTCAAAAGGAAGAAATGCAGCGTCGATTCGCTGCCGCTGGTTGGCAGATGAGCCTTAAGCTCGAAGACTTGGAAAACCTTTGCTCTGGGCAAGCTGCACTCGGGCTGATCGCACGTCCAGAAGTAACCGCCAAGCCGTTCTCGCTGGCCGTGATCGTGGACGTTGCTCAACGCGAGGATGTGCTCGCAAAATTCCTTGCTCGCGTCGATGAAGAGATGAAATCCCAAAAAGGCACACTTGAGACCGTCGAGTCCGCCGGTTTGCAGATCAAGCACTACAACATTCCGAAGACATCGGGCGATTCCCGGGCTCGCGACACCTACATCGCGGTCTCAAAAAACCAATTGATGCTCGCCGATGATTTGATCTCTATCGAAGAGCTCGCGCGATCACAAACCACTCCCCGCGAAGACTCGCTCGCGAAATCGGAGCTCTACACGCAGATCCAGCAACGGATCAAACGCGATGAGCATCCTGCTGAAATCGAATACTTCGTCCAACCCCTGGGTATCGGTAAACTGCTACGATCCATTTCGGGCAAAAAAGGAAAGAGCCAAGTCGACATTCTCAAGCTCCTGGAAGAACAAGGATTCGGAGCCATCTTAGCTGCTGCCGGCTCGGTGCAACTTGCGAAAGAAGACTTGGACATGCATCATCAAGGCTTCATCCTTCGCGAAAAAGAACTTCCCGAATCTGTCCAAATCCTAGACTTCCCCAACCAAACTGCCCTCGTTCCTCCCGCTTGGATCGCCAGCAACTCCGCAAGCGTCATGGGCTTCTCGTGGAATTTCAGCGAAGCGTTCCCGAAACTCCGTGGCATCGTCAACGCCTACATCGGCGGTGAACAATTCGATCGGATCATCGATGAAATCAAGGCCGATCCGAGTGGTCCGCAGATCGATATTCGCAAAGAGATTCTCCCGCACATCGGCAGCGAATTCTTTGCTGTCACTGAAATCATCGAACCGATCACCCCGGAATCCAAACGCTCGTTGATTTGCATCAAACTCAACGACCCCGAAAACAAACTCTACGGGGTCTTGAACCGCTTCTCGAAGAGTGAACCGAACTCCACCATCGAAGACGTGGGTGATTTCCGGATATGGAAGTTCTCCAACGAAGAAGAGGAAGAAGAGGTCATCGAGTTCTCCACCGGTGGCGAATCGGACGACGAAGACGATGAAGAAGAAAAGCCACTACTGAACAAGTGGGCTGTGTGCATTATCAAAGACCACTTCGTCTTCGCTTCCAATCCTGATTCGCTCTACCAAGTGATCGAAAACGCCAAGAATGAAGCAATTCAGGGAGCATTTGAAAAGCAACCGGGTGTGCAAAGCATCCGCGAAATGCAAACCAAACTCTTGAGCGCTCAAGGACTGAGCTTCTCCCAGGTCGACTTGGCAGATCGTTCCGCAGAAATGCAATATGAACTCTTCCGCCAAGGTATCTTGCCACAATCGCGATCCCTTATGGCAATCATCGCCGAGCGGATTTTCAAAACCGACAAGAGCAAGCAGCAAGAAATCCAAGGAGAAAAACTTCCTGCTTACGACCAAGTCAAAGAATTTTTCACACCGCGTGGGATGGTCGTGCGTACAGAAGAGGACGGCTGGGGAATCGATGCGTTCATCCTCGGGAAAAAGTAACACGCCGAGGCAAGCCGCCGAGAAAAACAACCGACTGAATCTTAAGCACGTATGACAATCCATCATTTGCGTAGAGACTACCGATTCGGGTCGTTGACCCGCGATCAACTCCCCGAGAACCCGATCGAATTGTTTCAAGCTTGGTTCCAAGAACTCTTGGGAATGGATTTGCCTGAGTGGTTTGAGACCAACGCGATGACCCTTGCGACCCGTCTCCCAGCCGGTGGCGCGTCGTGCAGAATTGTGCTGCTCAAAGAATACGACCAACGCGGCTTCACCTTCTTTACAAACTACCTGTCGGACAAAGGGACGGAAATTGCAACCGACCCTAACGTTGCCTTAGGTTTCTTTTGGCCGATTCTGGAACGCCAAGTTCGAATCGAAGGACGAGCGGAGAAAGTCGAATCGCAGCTTTCGGAAAAGTACTTCCGCTCGCGGCCTCGTTCAAGCCAGCTCAGTGCCAATGTCTCTCCGCAATCCCAAGTCGTACCCGACGACAACCATTTAACGAAACTGGTCGAAGCCCTCGACGCGAGCTTGCAAGGTGCCGAGGTACCACGTCCAGAGCATTGGGGTGGATACCGTGTGGTTCCTACGGCGATCGAGTTTTGGCAAGGTCGACCTTCGCGACTTCACGATCGCTTCCGATATCAACGCACAGAGACCGGCTGGCAAATCGATCGGCTAGGCCCTTAATCGCTTCTCAAGAATGGAGTCCCTATGAACAGCCCTTTTGAATATCGCCCACTTTCGATCGCTCTAACCATTGGAGGATCTGACCCAAGCGGTGGAGCGGGCATCCAAGCCGACTTGAAAACCTTTCAGCAGCTTCGGGTATACGGTGCGAGTGTCCTGACCATGATCACGGCACAGAACACGCTTGGGGTTCGGCGTGTGGAACCATTACCTACCGAGCTGGTGATCGATCAACTCGATGCCGTATTGGACGACCTCCAGCCCATCGCCGCAAAAACCGGTGCTTTAGGCTCGGCGGAAACCATCCTCGCACTTCATGAGCGCGCTCAGCGATTTAATTTCCCACTGATCGTCGATCCCGTTATGGTCAGTAAACATGGTGATTCCCTTCTGCCAGAAGGCAACGCCAAAGACGAAGTCATCGCGGCGTATCGCCGTTTAATGCCCAGAGCATTCTTAGTCACCCCCAATCGCTTTGAACTCGAGCAACTCACAGGGATCAAACCGGATTCGACGCAAGCTGTTGCCAAAGCCATCCACGACTTGCACCAAATGGGTGCCAAATTTGTCTTGGTCAAAATGGGGGATGTCAATGGCCAATCCGAGCATGTTCTCGGCTCTGGACAAGAAAACATCGCGATTCAATCCAAGCGATTTGACACTCAGAATACGCACGGTGCGGGATGTGTCCTCGCCTCGCTGATCACCGGTTTGATCGCACTTGGGGAAACCAATCTCAAAGAAGTCGTCCAGCGGGCTATTCGCCAAGTTTCGATTGCGATCCATAACACACATCCTATCGGCAAGGGACGCAGTCCCATCGAGACCCGAGTGCTTGCGAACGAACCGAATGAGCTAGCTGGCACCAATTAAGCAAAGCAAAAAACATTCCAGCTTAACATACCAGCGTCCAAAAACATGTGCATCCAAACAGTGTGACCTTATGCGTGCTGCGGTATTTCGAGAGTTCCAAGGCCCAATTCGCATAGAGGAAGTCCCAGATCGCCGTGTCGAGGCTCACAGTGTATGCATCGACGTGAAGGCTTGTGGAATTTGTCGAAGCGATTGGCATGCTTGGATGGGACATGACCGCGACGTTCCGTTACCACATGTCCCAGGACATGAACTCGCGGGGGTCGTCAGCAGCATTGGGGAGAATGTTAGCCGATTTCGTGTGGGGGAACGCGTCACGGTTCCATTCTGCTGTGGCTGTGGAACGTGCCTTCAATGCGTTACTGGCAATACCCACATTTGCGATTCCCATAGTCAACCTGGCTTTACTCATTGGGGTGCTTTTGCAGACCAAGTCATCATCCAGCATGCGGACGTGAATTTGGTTAGGCTTCCCGAAGCGATTGATTATCCGACGGCAGCAAGCCTTGGGTGTCGCTTTATTACGGCTTTTAGGGCATTGGTCGATCAAGCGCGGGTTAGTGCCGGGCAGTGGGTTGCGATTCACGGCTGTGGGGGTGTTGGCTTGTCGGCGATTGAGATCGCTAAAGCGGTCGGCGCGTTGGTGATTGCGATCGACATTCAACCGAATCGTTTGCGAACAGCCAAGCAGCTTGGGGCGGACGAATGCATTGAGGGTACAGACAATGTTGTCCAGCGGGTTCGAGCGATCACAGGCTCAGGTGCTGACGTTTCGATCGACGCGTTAGGTCACCCGACGACGTGTTGGAATTCGATCGCTTGTTTAGCTAAGCGAGGAAGGCATGTGCAAGTCGGATTGATGTTAGCCGATCAATCCTCACCTGCGATCCCGATGGACATGGTGATTGCAAAGGAGTTGGAGATCTACGGTTCGCATGGTATGCAACCGACGCAATATGGAAGGATCTTTTCCATGATCGAGAAAGGTTTGCTATCGCCACAAAACCTTTTGAGCGATACCGTAAGCTTAGAGCGAGGCGTAGAGTTGCTAAGCCGTTTTGCGGAGTTTCCCAACTCCGGCATTACCGTGATCGACTTGACACTCTAGTCCGGGTGTGTCGAACACTTCGCACGCAGGATTAGTTCCCCAACAACGCCCACAACGCCCACAACACCAACTACGCCAACAACATTGACGCTAACGACTTGATATAGACTTCATGCAAAACCAACGCGAGTTCACCGAGAGCTGGCTTCAAGCCCTAACGCTCAGCGCAGACCACACCCATGCCCGTTCCATTCGTCCTTGGCTGACGACCATCCAAACGCTTGCGGCAAGCGAACCGAGTGAGGAGCAAGCGGCAGAGGCGCAGAAGCTATGGGAATACGCAAGTTCACACGGGCTGACAACCTTGATTGAATGTTTGCCAGCGCGTTCAGTCGGTTGGCAGTTTGAGGACGACGAGTGTTACAAGTACACAGTGCGATTGCCAGCGGAGTTGCAGAGCGAAGATACTTTGGCAAGAAAGGCCCGTTGGTTGAGGGACTTAGGGATCACACCGATCGAAGTTCCGGCGGTAGCGCATGTGACGGCGAGTGATTGGTCGAATGCACTGAGGAAAGAAGCGGTGCGCAAGGGCAAGCCATTGAATGTCAGTTCGATTCCAGCGGGGAGCATGTTAGATCTTCCTTGTCAGATGCGATGGGACATGAAGACTTGGACGGTGCATTTTGCGCAGCCGGATTGGATGCGGATTGTGTACGAGTCTCCCTTTCGGGCTCCGAGACCGGAGATGGAAGTGTTGACAGAATACTTGATCGATGCGTTGGGGGTAGCCGAAGAGAAATTCAAGCCAGCGATGAAGTTATCCGCATTTACGCCGGAGACATCCCCTTGGACGATCTGCATACCGGATTTCTCGCAATGGCATCGCGAAGTCCTTTTGACACAGAGTATTGGTTTATCGCCGTGGATGCGAAGGACATGGAATTGTGTATGGCCGGTGATCATGCGGGAGCGCAATCGGCTGAGGGGTCCTTGTGATTTACAGTATTTGCGGACGGAGTTAAAGGCTTGTTTTGACAGCGAGCCGGCGATGGTGGAATGGATGTTTATCCTAGCGCGGCTTGCATGTGAACTTCGGATAGGAACAGGCTTAGGCCTTTGCGGGGATTTTGAATAATTCTTGGTTGGGGACCCACCGCACGTAGGGTGTGGTAAAGCGGAGCAGGGGAATCGGTTACGAAGGTTTGGTCGTATTGTTCCGAATGCCGTTAGGCTTAGACGAACTGGTGGTGCTACGATCAAGATCGAGCAAAAGTTTTGAGATACTGATAAAGAGTTTTCCCAGATAGATTCCTTCGGCACCTGCGATGGAAGTCGGTTGAAATGGGGGCAATCGATGCCGATTCCCCTGGGTATCGACGACGAACGACCCGTTAGTGGAATTTAGGTCTTCAATCGTGACATCGTCTGCGCCAAAAAGGCAACGAGCATGAAAAGAGGAAACAGTGGCTTCATCGATGATGATTTCGGACTGGTCGCTGCGTCCAAGGAACGCGAAGCTGGAGGCTTGTTTCGTTTTCGTAATGAAAGCGTCTGGGAGTTTGATGCGATGATGTTTGGCTAATAAGATAAGGTCGCTTGGAAAAACCTCGGTTGGTTTGGTGATTCTTTTAAGATTAACGCTAGTCCCGTTAGTCGATTTAAGGTCCCTTAGGATGATTCGACTTTCGTGATTCACTATAGAGCAGTGAATTGATGAGACGGATTTGGACCCGATGACAAGATCGCAATTCTTATCTGATCCGATGAAGAAAGGGGGAAGGGTTGAATCAGATTCTTGGGGTGCTTTGATGGGTGTTTCTTTTTCCGACAAGCGTAGTCGGAGTTGTTCGTTATAGGCTTCACGTTTCTCCGCATTCATCAAACAGATTCTTGCGGCTTCAATTTCATTGAGTATTTTCTGGCCGAGGGCTTCGAATTTTTTGACGTTGCCCGATTGTCGCTTTACAAAAGAGCGCTGTCGGTCAGCGCTATTTGCGATAACTTCTAGATCATCTTCGAAGAGAGGTATACCTAGCAATCGGTAGTAGGAAACGGGTTGTTCTAGGGGAGGTATTCCAAGCCATCGATGATAAAAATCTGTTTCGTCCATAGTTCGTTCAAGACCTAAGATTTTTGTTTTGGATAGACTTGCGTGAGTATCAGGATCGTAACTCGATCAGTGAGTTTAGATCTCTGACTTCTTCGGTGAATCCGGAGGCAGATGACGGGACCATACCGGAAGCAAAGCATTCTCGGCCCATCACAACGAAGGTATGATCGAGTAATCTTTTGGAATTTTCCCAAGCCATTTTTAGTTGAGCGATTTGTCCGGAAAGAACCAATCTCTCTCGAAACTGTTCTGTTTGTTGGTGCTTGAGTTCTAGATGCTGGATGATTTGCTTGAGAGACTCGGTCTCGTCGCGCAGACGACTGATGAGTCGATGGGTTTGAACAGCTTTGACGGGGGGTGGTGAATCGATAGAGAGGTGCCCTATGTAGCGGTAGATCGAATCCAGTCGAGCAAGGACTTCTTTTTTATCATGCTGATTTAGTTTTACTTGCGGCGCAGGGGTAGGGAACACCGACTCTAAGATCTTGGTGGATGATTGGTCTGTTTGACTTGTCAGTCGTGCAGTCCAAATATCCAGGGCTTCTATGGTTGAATAGCTATCCCGACGGATTTCTACATAAGCAGAGGCGTTGGTCTGGGGTAATTTAGCCGTGACGGAGATCGTTCCATTTGAAGCATAATTGCATATAACTTTGATAACAGAACCTCGTGGGATTGGAGGGTCGATTCGCACCATGCATTCCCCAAGGACATTGCAATAGTCCGGATTCTCACTTTCACCTTCAAGCAATGGAACGCGTGCATTTTTTTGACCGTCGGTAGATGTGACAAAGGTATATACCCGCGATGCGGGTAAAGGAGTATTTCGGGGTATTAGTATTTTGTTGACCTTTTGTTTTGTGGCAGCATCTGTCCCTCTTACTCCGAGGCTGTGAGCATTAACATTGACCACCTCGAATTGAGCACTGCTATCGAGTATCCCACCTTTTTTAGTAGCTGCGTATAAAGCCGCGCCATGGGCGATAAGTTCGTCTGGATTAGATGTAAGTTTTACCTTTTTACCGGTCAGCTGTTCAACTTTTTTCACGACCATAGGAATGCGACTTGAACCGCCTACCAATAGTATCTCGTCGATGTCATTGAAACTTTTACCAGCGGCTTCCACCACATCGCGTGTGGTAGCGATCGATCGGTCGACCAGAGGTTCGATAGATTCTTCAAATTCGGACCTTGATAAATTGAAGGAGATGTTCATACCATCGTGTTCGAATTCGATGGGAATTTCGGTACGATCGGTCAGTGCGTGTTTGATTTCGCGAGCTCTTTTCCAAAGGCGTTGCATTTCTGCAAGATGCATACGGGGATCGACGCCGTGACGGTCTCTGAATCTTTCGGCGATAATACTGATGATGCGCTCATCAAAATCGCGTCCACCCAAATAGATATCGCCGTCGGTGCTGATAGCTCGAAACATTTGGTTCGAGAATTCAAGAAGGGTTACGTCAAAAGTACCTCCTCCTAGGTCATAGACCAATAGTTCTTTGGGTCGAGTGTTTATCAGGTTGTTTTTCAGCAACAATTGATGCCCAATGGCGATAGCGGCGGAGGTTGGTTCATTGATGATTTCAATGATATCGAGTCCTGCAAGCTTGGCTGCTTGTTGAGTCGCGGTTCGTTTCCTTTCGTCAAAATAAGCGGGCACGGTGATTACGGCCGAGTTGATTTCCCCATGTCGTTCGCTGACGATCTTCATGAGGTGTCGTATTAGGTACGCTGTAAGGACTTCTGGTGGAACCTGATTGCCACGAATTTCGCGACTGAAGTGTGCTTTACCGATATCTCGTTTGAACGCTTCAGCCAGTCCTTCTGGATCAAGCAATCCTAGGTCTAGGGCGGCATCGCCGACCATTACGTTGGTTTCAAAATAGACCGCACTTGGAATTAGATGTTTCCCAGCTCGATTCGTCACTACCTGCGGACGCCCACTGCTGTCGACAACCGATGCCAGAGAAATGGTCGTTCCGAGATCGATTCCTAATCCCAACTCTTGCTGTGCCATTTAGGGCGATTCTCCTTAGGAAGAACGGACATGTGCTCTAACGAAATCAACCGATGGGTGGCCACACCTAGCAACGCGCGTTGTGATCGTTACTTATTGATCGACATCATCGAGCCCAGCGAATGGATTGTCTTTGGGTAACTCTTTTACTTCTGTAGATTGGTCGTCTTTATTCATGGGACTTGGGTTCTTAGGATCGGGGCCGGGATCCAAGGTTGCTGTCTGCGATTGGTTCGTTTCAGGCTTAGAGGGGGACAGGTTCTTCTTCGGATTTGAAGGTGTTGGAGAAGTCGGGATAACAAGGATTAGAGAAACTAAGCACAATCCACCAATGAGGATCGCCCAATTCTTTTGTTGTTTACTCCAGTTTTTTGGATGAAGCAAAGGGTTGGCAAACAGTGGCTTCTTTGGCTGAGTGTCGGGATTTGTCCGGGTGTTGTTTGGTGTCTGGGAGGAAGGCCGAAGTGGATTTTTTTCGGCAATTTGCTGATTGCTTACGTTCGCCGGGCTTGAATTTCCCGTGGTATTCGAAAGATTACGACCGATTGATGCCGTTTGGGACTGGGGTGACTTGGGTGGTTTTGGGGTAGAGGCTCCCTGGGGAACTGTCGGTTTGATTGGACCGCTAGGAGCCGTTACGCCGGGGCCTTTAGGTGGACTGACCTTGGGTGGATTTGTTTGGTTTACACGTCCTGAGTTGCTGGCTGAGACGTTAGGGGTACTTGGGGTTGCTGGACCGGGAAAGAAGCGGCTAACAAGTTGGCGAATATCAAATCCACCACTTTGAAGGGTGAACTGCAGGTCCGGTCCATTGGCTGAAAGCCGAATGATGTCACCGGAGCGAAGGGGTCTTTCTTCATGGAACAAGGGTTGTTCATTGATGAAAATAGGGCTTTCCTGTTCGGCTCGTATAGTCCAACCTTCGGAAGTGCGTGAGAAGACCGCAAGGGTGCGGTCGGAATGTTTTTCAGATTCGAAGCAAATCAGGCAGTCATCGCTGAAGCCGGCGCGGAATTCCGACAGGTCCGTTCCAATCATTTCCCCGGCTCTAGTCCCAGATGCAACGACCAGTACTACGCCATTGGTCGGTCGTTCAACAATACAAGAGGCTAGCTGTTCTGGCCCCAACTTTCTTCCCTGGACTTGGCTTGCTGTGCTTGGGGCAGAAGGTGGAACGATAACGAGGCTATCAGGTAGATCGCTTAGTGCATGTTCTGCGGTGCGATAGCGATCCGCGGGATCCTTGGCCACAAGCTTTCGAATTACCTGGGTCAATTCCGCCGGGCATGCTTTAGCAAATAGATTTGCTTCTGGGGCCATCAGCGAAGAGCCGTGCCACTGGAACCAAGCGAGATCGTCTTCGGGGGCATCATCTCCAACGCCTTGGAACGCTCTTCCGAATCTGTTTCCAGCTAACAATTCCAGTGCAAGAAATCCAGCTGAATACAGATCGGTCGACGGAGACATCGGCCCGTAGGCATCGTTGGTGTGCTCTGGTGTGAGATACTTCTGATTGATGGGTGGGGGTAGAGTGCCTGGCTGATTTGAATCGACGAGGAGCCCATCGCTGAGCATTGCGTGACCGCGGGGACTGAAAAACACGTTGGAGGGTTTGATATTGCCGTGCAGGTAACCAAGATCGTGCAGGAATGCTAAAGCTTTAAGAACATCTCGCAGAACGTGGAATACCAACTTTGGATCGGAGCTTCCTTCATTGAGTCGCACCGCCGCACTTCGATCCCAAAGTTCTTGGACGATCTCGTTGGATTCAGGTTTCACATCGAGATAACGAACCAAAAGCGGATTGGAAAGTGTTTGCCAAGTCCTGGCTGCGCTGAAAAATCTGTCGTGTTTGAAGTTGGATAGATTTTGCCTGTCAAAACACTTAACGGCCACCAGCGTGCCGTCGGGCATCTGTGACTCGTAGACAGTGGCTAGTTTGCTGGCACCTATGCGACGGGTAGGCTTGGACATTATAATCTCGCTGCTTGATAATCCATTTGGTCTTCGATTCTATCCAATTCTGGTTTACCTTGAAAATACCCTGTGGCTATCCTTTTGTGTTGTATTTCTTGTTGACTCCCCTTTGAGTTTGAGCTTCTGAGGGCCGCAAACATGCATGCCGTCGAAATCTATCGCCAGACCGTACGCTTCTTCTTGTCGCCGATCCAAAGCCTACTAGATGATCCTGACGTGTCCGAAGTATTGGTCAATGGACCAGACAGAGTATACTTTGAAAAATCAGGACGACTACAACTTTCAGACAAATCTTTCCCTAACGAGGAGTCGTTGCGCGCGGCAGTGACCAACATTGCCGAATACGTTAACAGAGTGGTCGACAAAGAGAATCATAGTATGGATGCTCGGTTGCCGGACGGCTCTAGGGTTCATGTGATCATACCACCAGCGGCACGTGGGGGGACGCATCTTTCGATTCGAAAATTTAAGAAATCGACTTTCGATCTCCCTTCATTGGTAGCATGGGGTAGCATGTCTGAGGCTCTAGCGGAGTTCCTTGGTATCGTCGTCAAGATCCACAAAAACACCGTGATATCTGGTGGCACCGGTACTGGTAAAACTTCGATGCTAAACGCGTTATCTTCTGCGATTCCTGAAAACGAGAGGATCATTGTCATTGAAGACAGTTCGGAGCTCCAACTTCAACAACCTCACACGGTTTACTTAGAAGCTCAACCGGCGAGGCCAGATGGGCGAGGAATAGTCAGTATTCGAGATTTGTTCGTTGATTCATTGCGGATGCGCCCCGACCGAATCGTCGTGGGAGAAGTCCGACGAGGCGAGGCGATCGATATGATCCAGTCCATGATATCTGGCCATTCGGGCGCATTGACAACAACCCATGCCAACACTCCCTACGATGCTTTAATCCGGCTTGAAACGATGTGTTTGATGTCGGGGCTCGATATACCTGTGCATGTGGTGAGGCGTCAAGTTGCATCTGCAGTGCAGGTTCTGGTTCAGTTGACTCGATTTGATGATGGCACAAGGCGAGTGTCGAGTGTTTGCGAGAGTCTCGGCCTGGATGTAGATGGCAATTATATGGTCAAGCCTATTTACGAATGGAAGCCGAAAGGTCGGGATCAACAGCAGCGATTAATTGGAGAGCATGTTTGGACTGGGCATGTAGCCAGTTTCGCGAAAGAACCTCATCAATTAGGCTTGGGGAACTCGATTCAGCATTGCCATGAGGTCTTCGCTATTACGGATCAAGATTGACATTGGGTTGACGATTGGCTTGAGTTTCATCAGATCGTCGGCAAGTGAATTAATCGACGTCACCGGCACCGCGTTTTAGATTTGTTAGAGACGCGATTCGATCTATGGCGTAGGATCGCACTTGCCCAACGGGTGATTCTGTCTCTCTGGATTGACCAGCGCGACGGATCAATTCGTTGTCGAGCAAAACTTCGTAAGATTGGATCACCCTGTCTGGGTCTTTAGATCCCCACCGAACATCGGCGATCCTCGCGTCGCAGAGATTCTTGAGCACCTCGCTCAACTTGGGATCTTCCTGAAGTTTCATGACTAGGTCTTCGGTAAAACGGTATCGAGTTTCGGTGGTATCGAGCTGTTTCGAATCGTCGTTTGAAAGAAGCAAGAAGGCTGCTAGGATGCAGATTAGAATCACCCCTAGCTGTATGGTCGAGCGAGTTTTCTTGGCCCGTTTTGCATCGAGTGCCCCTTCGTCCGGAGCTTCGTGCTTCCCCAGGTCCAGATAGACGTTCTGGCTTAATACCAAGGTTTGCCCAATCAACCATTCTGATTGCTGGCCAGGCTGCAATTCGGAATCTCCGATAAAAACCGGAAAAGAGTTTAGATTCCTTATAAAAACCACCTCGCCTCGCACTTCCAGCAATGCGGACCGATCGGCAAGTTCCGAGATGGGGATGGACAGTTCGCACTGCGGATGGCTACCGATTTGATAACGACCGTTAGTAAGCTGCGTAGTCGAAGTCTGCAAATTTGGAGCGTGAATGTTTACGTAAAACATTTGTCTAGTCGTATACCTTACGATTCAAAAATAGCGGAAAGGACAAAAGGCGCGGCAATCAGAATCAAACATCCCAGCATAATCAACATCGCAGGGAACACCAAAGCGACTTCAGACTCCGAGCTTGCTTTCTCCGCCCACTGAGTACGTTTAAGTCGCATCTGGCTGGCTTGGGTCCGCAGAATTTCAGCCAAAGGAGTACCCAATTGCTGTCCCTCAATCAAGGCCATGACGACCTCATCGATGTCTTCATCCTGAGTTCTTGCCACCAGCCCCCGGAGCGCATCATCACGCTTGCCCAAAGCTAAGTCTCTGCGAACAATTGCTAGTTCATCACCTAGGGGGGTTCCTTTTGCCTCGTTGGTCGCAACATCCAAGGCTTCGTGGAAGCCACCACCGACATTCATCATCAGCGCCATCAAGTCGATTGCGGCGGCAAATTGGCGTTTGAGCTTTATCTGCCGTCTTACAGACTTACTTCTCAGAACACGAATCGCCAAAAATCTATATCCAAAAAATGCGATCAGCGAGCTGATCATCGCCCAGGCCAAAGACCCCAGAGATAGTCCAAACGCGAATCCTAATGCTGCGGCACCAAGTCCTTCGATGAGTGTGCAAGCGATGAACTCAGCTGGTTTCCAAGGTGCTTTCACCCCAGCAGACAACAAGTATTTCTGCACCGACTCTAATTGCTTACTCGATTTTTCGATCCCGGGTACTAGTTCATCGACCCAGGGTTCAAACCAAAGAAACGTCTTGGATTCAGCTCTGAGTGCTTCCCTGCGTGTTACTTCAAAGCGTCCGAGGGATGGGTCAACTTTACGTTGACGAAAAACCATGTCCGCCAAGATTGCACAGAGGCTAAAAACAGACAGGAAACATAGTACGGGAGCAATAATCATCGCTACAGATCCACATCTAAAATAGCCATGCACCACTTGAAGGAAATAAACACGATTCCTCCGACTACAACCAGCACAAGATTACCGATGAGAGTACTGTAGAGCAGATTCATCGAAGCCGGGTCTAGCAGAGTGAAAAGCCCTAAAAAGAAGATCGGGAAAGAGGATAGAATGATCGCAAGCATGCGTCCAGAAGCGGTATCCGATTCAAGTTTGCGTTCCAATCTTTGCATCTCCTGAAGACCTTTGCTAATCTCCTCAAGTGCTGTCGCTATGTTTCCTCCCTGTTCAAGCGAAACAATTACCGAGGAAGAAAAAACGGTGAACGATTCGAGATTCAGTCGCTTTTGAACTTCTCGGAGGGCATCTTGGATACGACTACCACCCTTGTAGTAGCGAACGATGCGAATCAACTCATTAGATAAAGGGTAGGGAGTTTCGGCTGCGACTTTCTCAAACGCTTGAGCCAAAGAAAGTCCGGCGCGGCAGGAGTTCGCAACACCCATGCTTGCTCGAACCAATTGATCCCTCAATTTGGTTTGACGTATTTCAATGAGCCAATCCAGTATGAAGCGTGGTGAAACAAAGATCACAAAGACCATACCAAGTCCGACCGGGATCATTTGAAAGATCACCCCGAACAACAGGAATGCTCCAAACATTGCGATCCCCCACCATCTCATCCATCCGCTGACGGATTCTTCATCCATGCCAAGGGCATTGAGTCGCGGAAGTATATCCTTGATATGGCGTTGAGCGATGACGTCCCAAGCAGGGCCCAACCACAGGGAAGTCATCATCACGGTGGCAAAAACCAAGAAGCTTGGCAGTAAATAAACTAGAAACGAAGGGGGTTGATAGCCAACGCTTTCATCTACTACATTGGCTGCTTCCTGACTCCACGCTTGCCCCAACTGGGTGCATAAAATCAGCAACGTGAACATCCACGTCAGGACCGTCTTTAGGCATTGTTTGATCATAGCTAAAGCTCTCGATGGTTAGCGATAGAAAGTATCGAGTTTCAGCAGGGGAGGATTCTGATCCAGGAGTTCTTCCATAAATGTTGGCAGTGCACCTGTAGGACAAAGTTTTGCATCCCGATTGTCTCCATTAAGCAAGAAGAGATCTTTGGTCTTGATCCGCTTTTGGTCTGGGTCGTATCCCACAAACTCGGTGATCTGAGAAATCCTGCGGGCTCCATCGCGACAACGCTTCAATTGAACTACCAAGTCAATAGCTGATGCGATCTGACGGTGGATGGATTCCGAAGGTAAATCGGCAGCCATCTGCACGAGGACCTCAAGCCGCTCAATGACATCTTCAGAAGTATTGGCGTGAATGGTCGTCATAGATCCATCGTGCCCTGTATTCATGGCTTGAAGCATGTCCAAAGCTTCAGCACCACGACATTCACCAACCACGATGCGATCGGGACGCATCCTCAAGGAATTTTTGACAAGATCCCTAATCGAGTACTCCCCTCTCCCTTCGACGTTAGCTAGCTTGGTTTCCAAAGTTACAACATGTTCTTTTTGCAGTCTTAGCTCAGCGGTATCTTCCACCGTCACAATACGTTCCTTGTCGGGGATAAAATCACTCAAGCAATTGAGCATGGTTGTCTTACCCGTTCCGGTACCTCCGGAAACCAGAATGTTCTTACCAATGATGACCGCAGCTTCCAAAAACTCAGCCACAGTTGGTGTGATCGCACCCCATCGTATCAAGTCTTCTACAGTTACCTTCTTGGCCGGGAATTTGCGGATGGTAAGGCAAGGGCCTTTCACTGCAATCGGCGGAATAATCGCATTTACTCGGCTACCATCGAGCAATCGCGCATCGACCAATGGTTGTGATTTATCGATGCGGCGTCCCACCCGCGAAACGATACGATCAATGATGGTTTCCGTCACTTCATCAGACACGAATCTTCGTCCGGATTGCTCAAGCAATCCCTGCTTTTCCACGTAGATCTTGTCCCGGCTTACCACCATGATCTCAGTGATCGTCGGCATGCTCAGTAGATCCTCCAGAGGCCCATAACCAAACAGAATGTCCTTAATTTGTTTTTTCAAGTATCGATGCGCTGCGTACTGGATAAATGGGCTCTGAGGACTGAGCTGCTTGGCTTCCCTTTCTATTTTCCAAGCGGTCCAAAACCCCCTATCAATTTTCCCTATCTTCTTGCTGATGTCCGCAGTTGCTTGTGGATCGATCCGCTGATCGATCGCGCCGGCTCGTGCAATCAATTCGGTTTCAAGTTCAGGGGAGGCCGTAACCATTTCAGCCCATCGACGATCTGTGGACTTGATCGATGAAGATGATCCCACTGTATCTTCAATTACTTTCGATAGCAGGCTGCTTTGTACGCTCAAGGCTGCAGCATACATAAGCACATCGCTCTCTGAAGTATCCAGAAAACCGTTCAAACGAGCAATCTCTTGAATGTCTTCCTCGATCTGCTGCAGTTGCTGTCGACTTAGCTTGTTGCTGTCGATATCCAATAGTTCGCGCATTCGATTGAGCAATTCGCTATGCACAGTCAAGATCACGTTGGATAATCGCTCATCGATAAGCCCTGAATCGACGCTTACCCCTTTAGTTTCAATCTGCAAGATATACGGGAATATCTCGATCGACTCACTAACCGGAAGCAATGCTCGTTCACCACAAAGTAACCGTTGGCTTGCGATTACGATTTCATTCTGTCCAATATTGGTGATTTCCCAATGTCCATTGTTTCGACTTATGACCGCATGCCTCTGGGAAACATAAGGGTTTAACAAAACCACATCGTTAGAGCTGTCCGAACCAATGCGAACCAACTCCACATTGCGATCGAAAACTCTTTTGGCAGCATTTCCTTTTACACTGTAGGTAATCCGCATAGGTAAGTCTTTGTTCGTAAATAGCGATTCGGAAAAAAGTCACCTGCGATTTTTGATTTCTTCAATAAGCACGCTCATCATAACTGCTTTGCCAGCTCGCTGGGCATCGCAAAACAGCTCAAGCTTCAAAAGTGAGTCTCGCATACTGGGATTCTCTTTGTTGTAAGCAATTCCGATACTCTGAGTGCTAGATTGCCTTGAACTTGTCGGACCGTCTTGATCATTTCGCAATTTAGAACCAACTGCAACAACTCGGTATGGTCCAATCCATTCAGGTTCCGCATTCCTATCCAGGCTAACGCGAAACTGTATATAATTCCCAATTCTTAGTAGCGTTGGGTCGAACTCTAATTCGCCGATGTTGACCGGGAATAGCTTCTCACCATCTTTCAAATCCAACCAATCTCCCTCAAAATCAGTGTCAGCAAAAAAAATCGGATCGTTAGGTCTGACAGGACGAAGCACTCTTTTTCCACTGAGAACTCCTCGTTCGTTCCAAGGCACCATGGTTTGCCGGAGCCCCTGAAACTCCCTTGGAAGGGAGAGTTTTCTCAGATTGATCAATTCGATAGGGGCATCGCGTGGCACCTCCTTGTCGACGGTGACGAAGTCCAGCTTGGCTGTGCTACTTGAAAGGATCAAGTAATTGACGAAGGCGGCTAGAATTCCTAGCGCTAGCGGTATCAATATTTTAGCAAGGTAGTTCATGGGGAATCTGTCGTTGCGAGTGCTTTTGAATGAATATCGCGAGTACCAATTGTAATCAAAATGATGGTTTCCAAGGTGCCTGTTATGGTCGCATAATTAAAAGAAAAGTTTCTTTAGAAACCGATGGTAGTGGGAATACGACAAGCAGATCTTGTCCTTGCGAGCAGGCGAAAGGTTGTGAGTCTTGACTCGGGACTTCCGGCGTGTCTTGACCTAACGGCTCATTTTCCATTAATAGGCTCGACAAGGCATGAACGGTCCAGCCTTCTTCTTCCCAATACCTCTTCGCCCAGTCCAGCGAATCATCCAATTCATAGAGAGCTCCGCAGATGGAGTTCTGACTATCCAAGCGAACTGCCAGTCGGGATGCAGATTTTGGCATTGGTAGTAATTGTCTTTCTCGAAACGTCGCCGGTTGCTTACTTGCATGAGCAGCATTCAACTCAAAGTAATTCACAGCATCTCCACCTGTGTCCTGTATCAACCGCACAACCTGTATCTGACGATCGTTGTCAATAGGCGCGAAAGCGATTGCTTGGATACTGTCGTTTTGCGAGTGATAAATGACATTCCCTTCTTTTACTGCCTTATCAGCATCGAGTCCTACGAGTAGGTCATAGATGATATCTAGGTTGCCAAGATCTTGGTCGGCCGATTCGATCGGATTTAATACCGGGATTTCTTGTTCAAAAAGCTCTCTGGCTTTGGGGTTTGGCAATGTCTGTATTTGGATAGACCAAGGCAATTCGGCGAAAACCCAGTTACCCAAGAAGTGTTCCTGTAAGTTCAAAACGGAGGGTTGCTTGGAGGATGTCTCTGCATCAGGACGTCTCTGAGATTTGCCGGTATCGAGCACTAGAGTGATGCAAAAGATGCAACTCAGGAGTAGACCGATAGACAATGCAATCTTCCCTAAAAAATTGATCGCGTTTAAGCATCTTTTTGAGGAAGCGGTATCTTGTCGATGCAAGGGGCTAGGCTCTCTTCCCATAAACACAATGAATGGCGGATAACGATTCCTCGGTCAATTGGTCGGTACATTTGTAAGATTGGAGAGACTCGAAACATTTGCTCCACCTGTGTTGACGTTGCCTTGAGTGACCATTTGAGTCAAAACACTTAAATGTGGGTAGATCGGGGAAAAGCCAGGTTTTTCAAAGGGGATTTGTCGATAGTCCCATGAACCGGTGAGCAGAACATTGGTCGCATAAGACCTACGTGGTATCTGTGGAAACAGGTTGGTGTATCTACGAAATGACTTCGTCTTTTCGCTGGTTCCCCTACCTGAAGTATGCGCTTCGGCAATGCCAAAAGGTCGTTGATTTTGAGGGCTCGTGCGCAAGCCCCAAGCTTCCTTTCGCACATGCATGGTCACTTGTGATTGTGTTAAGATTGCAGTACCCATCGTATAAATCAT
Source organism: Pirellula sp. (assembly GCA_044344575.1). GTDB lineage: Bacteria > Planctomycetota > Planctomycetia > Pirellulales > Pirellulaceae > JBKCUI01. The sequence continues at coordinate 31,978 of JBIJCS010000004.1, forward strand.
AGCGACCATGATGACGAGTACGGGAAAGCACATGACAAATTCGATGGTTGCAATACCGCTTCGATTCGCAGGACTTTTTCTTTTTGGTATTCTATCGGATATTAAAGTCATCGGAGCCTCGATACTGAATCCTAAATAATTGTCGGGATGGGCTAATGTGTTATCAAGTCGATTCGCGCTTGCTCGGCCAACGTCACGGGAAGTACCTGCTTTTGCATTCTCTCTTTAAGTTCTTCGTCTCGAGTCATCAGGATTCTCATGCTTAGATTTCGAGCGGTTACTGGACTTAGTTTTGCTTGCCAATTCAATTGCACCCTAGGGGTGGGTGGACCTGAATCGCGAATCAGTGGAATCGGAACGTCGGGGGGGTAAATAAAATCCATGAATAAAGCGTATCCGAGAGTCCAGTTCAATGTTTTTGGCAGGATAAAGTAGGGTTTTCCATCTTTCCACTCCGTTGCGCCCTCGGTCCACGCAAGGGTGTCCCAGGCTTGGACCGGCTGCGGTCTTCGCCGCAGAAAGCGGGAGACAATATCAGCCCCTTGCAATCGCCAAGTCTTCGTTTGGTTTGCATTGTAGATCATCGCTTGCGCAACTGTTGCAATGGGGGTTTCGTTGGCTTTGGGTAAAAAGAACCGATTTAGAGACATGCTTGGTGGATTCTCTTTTCGTGCAATCCCAACCATAGCAAACATTTGGTCCGCTTTGCGACTGTATTCTCTACGTCGCCAGGTCTCGGTCCCTTTGTCACGTCGGGCTCCATTGGTTGCATCGAGTTCCTCGATCACGTACAAACGGTACCCCCGTTGATTAACAAATTGTTTTGATGTTTCCAATGTGTACTGATCCGAATGGAATTCGTAAAACACCATGGCTCGAGACTCAAATGCAACGATTCCAAAGGCATACAGGATTGGCCATCTCCATTCTTGTACCCAAGGATAGGTTGCCCGCATCAATTGGGTTTTCTGGGGGGTTCGACAAGGGTCCTGAATCAACGGCAGTTCAGCTACGGGAACTCCCGCCTGAGAAATTGCGATATTTCGAGCAGTGGGTCTACCTAATGCTTCTCCCACGCAGCCGTTTGCTTCGGCTGTCGACGATGCAACTTGATTCACCATCAAAGGGGTGCCTCTTACAACCATTCTCTGGTAAGCCCACAAACCATCGGTTATCCGAGGGATCGAACGTTTGATTGGCAGAGTCCGAAGTGCAAAGTCTTCGAGTTTAATGATGAACCTATACTCTCGGACCAGGCTTCGGATTTTGGTGTTTGCTTGACTTCGCGTTCGCTGACCGCTTGCGATGGATCGCCAACCTGAGGCCACGGTCGGTGGCCAAAACGACCAAGTTTTTCCGATCCCCTTGATCATCTCCACGGTGCCACGCGAGTAGTTGACGTATTGTTCGATGATTTTGGCTTTAAGAAGGCACTTCGAATCGTAGACGGTCGCTTCGCCTCGAGGAATATCCAGGGCTGGGCCATAGGAGGCTGGAGGATTTGGAATTCCAACCAGGATAAATGGGCAGGCAGGAAGAATGGATCCAACTCCGTATCCAATCCATGCCGCGAAATGGGTCGCGGTAATACCCAAGTTCAATCCGCTTACTGACAATGTGTTTGCTCGGCGCCTTTCATCGAGCACTTTGCCACCCAGAGAATGATGTAACGTGTGGAGGGCCGTCAGTTCCCCTATCATATGGTTGGTCGCTGTCACTGCGTTCATGGCGCGAGCCTGTAGCAGTGAAGACGAATAGGCAACAGAGTCTGCTGCATTTTGCGACTGAAGCTTATCGTTGGTCACGCGACCAACATTAAACACGATGCCAATCAAAGCGATTAACAAAAGGACTGCGACAAGAGTTGCCCATGTGATGAGTCCTTCTTCGCTGGCAAGCAAGCGATGCGACTTGGTCCCATAATCGTCTCTACCGAGGCGAATATCTGCGAAAAGCTTTCGGAGTTCGCTGGAGAACATGGTTTTCCTTTCTCAGTTGGCCACGGTAGGATCATAATCAATCCCAAGCCGCAGGTTCGCCGACTCGGGTGTTTCCAGTGGCATCACCGCGGTGGATCGAATGTCTCGGTAGAAAGCCCTTCTTGTCAAATCCAACTGCCCGAAGAGTCGCCCCGTTAGGGGTACCTGCAATGGCATTCTGTGAGTGACTTGAGCGGTTAACTCTCCGTTGAAGCGGTTCGCTGATTCTCGAAGAGTCACGCGTGTCATGGCTGCAGCATAGACATACTTCTGTTTGACATAGCTTTCCTTTGCAAGATTACTTCCGGCCTGAGTCTCTTCGGCAAATTGAGTGTATAGATAATGGTAGGCGAACGATCCAGGGATTGCTCGAGCCGATCTAACCAAGGCTCCTGGGTACGTTGGATACAGGAGTTGGTATCTTGAGAAACCAGAAGCGTAAGGGGTCAAAGACAGAGCGGCGGCGTGCTGTGCGTTTCGTTGAGCTGTATCCCAACCTCGGCGTTGGTTGTATTGGTCTGCGGATCTCCAAACCACTGCTGTTCGAGCAGCCATATGTGCGGCGTGAACCACACCAAATTTGGTTATCAGCATCATAGTACCTTGGATGGTCCAGCAAATGAATATCAGATAAATCGGAAAAACCATCATATAAGGCAAAGCGTAACTTGCTCCTCGATCCTCTCGGTGGAAATCCAAAACGTTTTTCCATTGCGGCCGTCGCATAGCCCTATAACTTATCGAAACAACACCCAGCACCCCAGCCAACCAAATCAACCAAACATCCAGGACTCCCTCGAACAATTCACTTAGATTCATTATGGATACGCTCTTGATCTGGGTGGTGATGAGTCCAATTTTTTGCAACAACCTTGGTTTACACAAGCAACGCCCGTCATTCGAACTGTACTACGATACGTCAAGATATCGCAGAGCCTGCCATCGTCCCGAAAAGCGAGAAAAAAGCAGCCATCATCTTCATACCAAGCCATAGCATTAAAATCAAAGAAGGAATCATGATACCTGTAGCAATGACTACTTCCAAAGCGGCTAGGCCTTTGGGCAAGTTCTTGCGTTTGACACTCATCGGCCAATTCCCATTGCGAAGGTTTTAGAGAAAATACTCTGCTGGAATCACTTCAAAGAGCATAAGTACCGTGCCCAATGCAAAGGAAGGAGCCAAGGGCATTTGGGATCGCAGTAACTTTTGATGGGATTGATCCGGCCCGATGATCAAATTCGGCAGCAGGAAATGCCCAACGCTTCGGAATCCAGCACCGATGATCTTTCTGGGCCCTTCTGACCAAATCGCCCGAACCAACGCGAAACATCCGGCGCAGATAAACGCACACAAAACAGCACTGATGGTTTGGGACAGACCCAAAAAAACACCAATCGCAGCCACGAGTTTAACGTCTCCTGCACCCCCTCCCGTCATAGAGAAGATCACTAGCATCGCAATAAACGGAAGCAAACCACCCAAAAAACTATCGAGCAACCCGACAGCCCCGAGCCTTCTGAAGGCTTCAGGCGATACCCACTCGGAAACCCCGTTAATAACCAAACCCCAGAGTACACCAGGATAAGTAGCCCAATTGGGGATCCGAAATGAAGAAGCGTCGGTCCAAGACACCGTCGCGACTAACAAAAGGAGCAAAACTCCGGAAACACTCTGCCATCGAAGGGGCGCTGCTGGTCCAATTAGAATGATCAAAGGGATCAGCAACGCCGGTATGGCAAATCCAAGAGCCCAAGGTGCTGCGCGACTCGTTTTCTGGGGGGCGCTATGGCTAGAATCCACAGAAATAGATCCTCCGCATTACTGTCACTTGGCCTCTACCTCGGGCCTGAGGGCTACCAACCGTCCACGGAATCGCTAACTTGTTCGTTAAACCAACCCTTGATAGAGCTCCACTGCGTTCGAACGACGATCAGGGCAACAGCCGCAATGGCAAGAATCATGACAACCTGGATGGCCTCAATGCCGTCTTCATTTTTGTGGAACCTGTAAATCGCTTGCTTTACCCTTGTTTTCATGAGTCTATCTCCTGGTAGCATGATTGCTATTACTTGCCTGCGTTGACACCCCTTTGGCTTCAACTATACTATAGACTAACGTTGGAAAGTCCAAGAAGGCACGCGGAAAACTGAAAAATTTACTTCTGATCTCCTCGAAGCAAATTTTCGATTCCTAAACTAAGGTTGCTTCTTCGTCCGTTGAAATGAGGTTCTGCTACAATGGAGCAAGTCCCTTGGGGTGTCGGTGCGTGGAAGGGTTGCTGGGAACATTCAGTGTAGATCCACCAAATGCCTTAAAGCCCTCTACTGGGCGTGATTTCGGTTTTAGGTGTGTGTTTTTGAAACAAGAACCAAACAGATCTTTTGAACAAGGTTTTCTTCCGTGGACAGCCCACCCGACGTCCAAGAAGCATCGATCATCCAGCGAGCTCTTTTGCAAGATCGCAAGGCCCTTGAGGATCTGTTGTTATTGCGATATGACTGGCTAAGGAGCGTTGCGGCCAGCACGGTTTCTCAGGGGTACGCGAATCGAATTCTGCCAGAAGACATCGTGCAAGAAGCATTTGTAAAAATCCTCAGGAATTTTGCAAAGTTTCAACCTGAGACGGAGGCTGGCTTGTTCGCTTGGATGCGAGTAGTCGTTCAAAACACCGGAATCGACATGGTCCGAAAAGTCGCAGGCTCCAAATCCGGCGTGCAAGGCAACCCTTTGGGTGAGGTCTACGATGACAGCGTTTCTGAAATTGTCGCCTCGCTAGCAGTTACTGATGGTCTGCGAGCCAGTGAATTGGCATGTCGAAATGAGCTGAAAGGTGCATTGATTTCAGCCATGCGGGATCTTGACCCAAGGCAGCGACGCGTTATCGAACTCTTGTATTTTGAAGATCTATCGGTGCTTGAGGCTGCAGAGCGAATGGAAATTACTCCGGATGCAGTAAGAGGCTTGCGGCAAAGAGCTCGACAACACATCAAAGACTCGATTGTGCGGATGTCTTTTTTCGTTTGATGGAAGTGCATTCGTGCTTGGTCTTAGTAAAAGGAAACTGATTCATGACAAAGCCCTTGGACCCCAAAGAGGAGCTTTGCAAAAAGATAACGATCGAGGTTCGTGACCGTCGATTATCGGGCGAAATTATCAGTGATAGCAAAGTCCTCGACATGTACCCCGACCTCTGCGATCGCCTATCGGTTCATCTAGAACGACTCAGGCAGATCGAATCGGCCAAGCAACGGTCAAATCTCCCGTCGTTGGAGCAAATGGAGGTTCTGCAAAGCGACCATTCTCACGCATTGCCTTCCTCTGAAGTTGTCGATGCTCTTTTGAAAGATAGTTCTGGATCGAGGTTCATGCTGGAAGCCTCATCACCTAAGCAACGAAATGCTTTTGGAGTTCCTTCTCTTCCGCAGTCACTGGACGAAAAAGATCATGGGTTTCCTCAAGAGGAAAGTGATTTTAGGGTCACGTTTCGCCAGTCATCGGTGAGCGATTCCGAAGGAACCATGGTTGCCTCTGGTGATGATTCAGCCATGGAAGCAATCCCCTCT
>JBIJCS010000544.1:0-3312 GCA_044344575.1 Pirellula sp.
TCTCGAAGTAACGGTAAGGACTTGAGCACTAGCAAGAATCCTAATCCTGAAAAGAGCAGGTTGGAAGTGGTCTTTATGAGCTGGGATTGAGCGTTATCTGATCGGGGCCAGCAGCTTAGCGGGGCCAGCAGCTTAGCGGGGCCGTCCAATAGCCAGGATAGCGGTCCACGCGACCACGGGTGAGCACCATAGCAACCACTCGCAGAGTTCTTCGAAGGCCCTCAAACGCGGGCTTAGTGGGGCATCCCAAGGAAGATAGACGTTGTCGTGCGTGCTGGAGAGAATCGATTCGTAGTTCAGGGTGCTTTTCGGATCAACTCCGGCTTGTTGCAGGCCCGTGCGTAGTGGGACGGAGGCCTCTTCGCTGAGTGCTTGAACTGCGAGGGGAAAGACCAGACCATAATCGGGATCAAGAGTCCATAACGTCCCATCGACTTGGGCTTCGAGAACGACATGACCACCGAGTCCGACGAATCTGGAGGAGATACCGTTACGTTGCAGCAACCACTGCAGGACTGCAGCTCTTTCGGAGCAATCGCCGCGTCCGAGGGATGCCAGAAGTTTTGGGTTTTGGGTTCGCAGTAACGGAGAGTAAAACTGGCCAGCTATCCATTGAATCCAGTTTTCTGTGGGAGTGATTTGTCGGGTTATGTCGTGAGTAGTATTGCGGAAGACGAAGTGATTCGCATTGACCAGTAATGTTTCTGCGTTTTTTTTGGATGTAAGGTCTGGTTGGGTATTGGAGAAGGCTTCGAAGCGGCTTAGTCGTTCTCTGGAGTTTGCATCGACAAGCCAGGTAGAAGATAGCCAAAGGGTAGTGCTGACAATCGCAAGGAGAGCGAAGGGCAGAAGTATGCCATGGGACTCTTTTTCAAACCACTTTGTTTCGGGAAAATCCGTTGGTTTCAATCGCAATACTCCTAGTTTGCGTGATGCGTTCCGTTCGCTAAACTGCAGTCCGTAGCGTTAAGCCGCGGTGACGTGCCGTTGAAGGGGCGTGCCGTGCAGAAATCGAACACCTGTGGAGAGCTGGTGTTTCGGTATCTGTTTTGAATGAACAGGTTTGTAACGAAACGATTTCGTAATGAAACGATTTTGTAATCAGGTTTGTAATCAAGCAGACACGTAACCCAACGGTTTCGTAAGAATCGAACTTGCGCACGTGGGAGTACCGATGATGGAGGAAGTGGGTGCATCCGGTCGTTTGATCACCGGCAACAACTCGATACGTTGGACGGAGTCGTTTGAGGATTTCGGACAGGATCCGTTGTTCAGTGATCCGTCGCTGCGAGCCTATGCGCCGACGCTCAGTCGCATTGACGCTACGAGCGCAGCGGATCCGTTGAACGAAGTGCCTGGCAAGGGGCAGACGCATGCGGCTTGTAAGCTGGAGCTCAAGGGGTTAGTGCAGAAGTACATCCCTTATAGTCCTGGAGTGTATGGGATTCTCGATAGTTTGAATCGATTGATCTACGTAGGTAAGAGTAAGGCTTTACGCTCTAGATTGCTGAGTTACTTCTTGCCTGGTGCGACAGACGAGAAGGCTGGTCAGATCATTCAGCATGCGCGATCGATCGTATGGGAGTTACAGCCAAGCGAGTTTGCAGCCTTGTTGCGTGAGCAGGCTTTGATAAGGACATGGCAACCTCGGTTGAATGTAGTTGGGATGCCGAATCGCAGTCAGCCAGCCTATTTAAATCTAGGTCGTGGCCCGGCTGAATCGTTTTACGTATCGCGGCAATGGGACACCCGAGCGACGATTAGCCGAGGGCCTTTTTATGGATCGTCGAAGTTGTATCGGGCGGTCGAAATACTGAATCGGTACTTTTTGTTGCGTGATTGTTCGGCAAAGACGAAGATGTTGTTTTCGAATCAGTTATCGCTTTTTGACATTCCCGCTCGAGCGGGATGCTTGCGATCGGAGTTAGGGAATTGCCTAGCACCGTGTTTAGCGGAGACATCGCGTGCAAAGTATCAAGAGCAGGAGTCGCACGCGAAAGCATGGATGCAAGGGGAATCGGGTGCGGTGCATGAGGAGTTGCTCAAGCAGATGCAGTGGGCTGTGGAGCGATTGCAGTTTGAGAGGGCGGAACGTTTACAACAGGATGCAAAGGTCTTGCGTTGGTTGCAGGGTAAGTTAGCTTTGATGGAGCGAGCGACACATAATCCCCCTACCCTATTTCATGTACCCACGACGGGAAATGCCAGGTTTCCCAAGCATGGTATTTTGTATCTATTGCGAAGCGGGGGAGTTGAGTATGCGGTAGCGGTCCCTAGGTGTGGTGGGGGTAATTCGGATTGGCGAGAGCGAATCCTTCATTCGATTTCTCGCTGGTATTGCGGCGGCGACAAGGTGGATGTTAGCGTTTCGTTTTCGCGGAGTTATGAATCGTTGGGCTTGGTGACGACATGGTTTCAAAAGAACAAACCCGATCGCAAGCAGTGCGTAGAAATCCTCAGTGGATCAGACTTAACGGAGTATTTTCGTGGGGTCGAAGCTAGTGGTGAAGTCACTTAAGCGTCCGAGGAACTGGTCGTGCTTTTTCGATCGAACTTGCGAATTGCAAATGACTAGGATACCCTGGGGTTGGGTGTTTGCGGGTTGATGACTGGGTTCATCCGACGTTTCTTTTCTGGCCTGAGGCTATTGATGCTTTTTCCTATTAGCGATGACGATCGCGACGTGTCGATCGTTCCGTATGTCACGTATACGCTTTTGGCGGCGAACGTCTTGTTGTTTTTCGTACAGCTTTCGAATCCTGAGTTTACCTATGGTTGGAGTGTGATTCCCAAGGAGATAACGTCGGGGGTAGATTTGGTAGAGCCACAAGAAATTGTGGTGAATTCTCCGATGGCTGGTGGTCGGGAGGAGCGGGTAGAGATTCCACAGGCACCTGGTCCTACTCCGATTTGGCTAACCTTGCTCTCGTCGATGTTCATGCATGGAGGGTTGGGGCATATTGCCGGCAACATGCTTTACTTGTGGATTTTCGGGAACAATGTCGAGCATCGTTTTGGACACAAGTGGTTTTTAGCCTTTTACTTGATTTCTGGGATCGTTGCGAGTTTTGCTCAGATTGCGATGTCGCCTGGGAGCGTGATTCCGAATCTTGGAGCTTCAGGAGCGATCGCGGGGGTAATGGGAGCTTATCTGGTGTTGTTTCCGCATAACCGCGTGAATGCGGTATTTTTGTATCACATCATTACGATCCCTGCGATCTATGTGTTGGGTTTATGGATTGCGATGCAGTTGTTCAGTTCTGTTGGGTCGATCGCATCTACAACGGCAAGTGCAGGTGGGGTCGCCTATTT
>JBIJCS010000594.1:0-2937 GCA_044344575.1 Pirellula sp.
TACAATTCCTCTTGACGTGGAACTGCAAGCATATCGCAAATCCTGAGCACCGCCCAAAGATCGAACGCTCGTGTCGGGATCTAGGCATGGAACCACCATTGATCTGCACACCATTTGATTTACTGGAGAGTTGAAATGACCGATCCAATTGTGGCCGAGATCAGAGCTACCCGCGAACGGATTGCGGAAGAGTCGGGATGCGATATTCATGCAATCGCCGAGGCCGCGAGGAAGCGTCAGCAGATATCTGGTGTCAAGACGGTATCGCGACCGAAACGACTACCAGATGCAAACTTGGCAAAACCTGCGTCTGTGGATCGAGGATCGGTTCAAAGCGAAACAGACACATCTGCCCCCGCAGTGGGTTAGTCCAGGTTAATGACGAAGACGCAATCGAGCTCGTCGCCGCGTTGTCGCCGCTTTCGGTTAGGCGAGGCACAACAGATGCTTGTGCGCGAGGGGCAAGATCTACTTCGTAAAGTCGGAATTGACCCACTTTTCGGCAAAGAAGTCCTTTACTGGGCAACCAACGGAGTCAAGGATCAACACAGCCACTCGACTCTTTTGTCGTTGATCGAAGATTTGAGAAAGCTGGCTGCAAGTCAGGAAGAACGCAGTGAATATGTCGAAGTATTGAAAAAGCACGCGGCCGTGGCTGCAGGTAGGAGATAATTATGGATCAAATTTTAATTGATTTAAGAAATGAAATGACGCGATGTGTAAGAAGTGGAAGTAATGATCGATTCAAAGATCTTTACAAATCTAATTGCGAACTTCAAGGAATTAAAAAATGGCTTCATGTTGCGTCGAGCACCGGGAATTTAGAGTTAGTGGAGTTTCTGCTTAACAGTGGATTCGATCCGAACGAATACGACTCAAGCTCGATTCCTCAGCGCAGCCTAACGGTTGCATGTCGTGAAGGTCACATGGCTGTCGCCCGATGTCTTATTGCTGCAGACGCACCCCTCAACGTTGACGATATAGACGACAATGCGTTGTTCTCCGCGATCCATGCACGAAGTCTTGACTGCGTCAAGCTGCTCGTCGATGCAGGCATCGACATTCATAAGGTATATGATCTAGGCCATAGACATAAAAACGCACTCGCATTCGCAGAGGAGGAAGGCTGCACCGACATCGCGAAGTTCTTGCGAGAGCATGGTGCCGTTTTACCACCAGCAAAGTAGATTGCGTTCCGTATACCAGGTGGTCTCGACGGGTTATTACAATGATTCGATCACATTCAACTGATTTCGCCTCGTCGGCAAGAACGTCAATCCTATCGACGTTTCAGGAATGGTTCCACTCGAATGAGATCATTTCAAGAAGCTGTTTCGAATTGGGAGATAAGCAAGAGAAAATAGGGTTCCTTTGGATGGATGCCATGACCATGGAGCATCCATTCCAAACGATCTTTTCTGTTGGACTGTCGAACAAGTTAATGGAAGCGCCCGGGTTTACGCCTGCGTTCAAGGGTATCGCTTGCACGAATGGATTCGCCTTGAGGGCGAAGATAAAACCAGCCCACAGATCGTGGCAGACGAAGAGCCGAATCGACGCGATCAGATTTTGAAGATGCTCTCAGGTGGTAAGAGGACCGCGCAACGTACCAGGGAACGATGGACCGCGTGGACAAGGCCAAGGTACGTTCCGCGGTCCTTTTTCAATGGCGACGATCATTGGTTAATCGATGTGATTGATTCGACGGGGTTTTTTATCCTCATCACCGAGGACCGCTGCACGTACCCTACGGAACCATCACCTTCTTCGCCCCCGCCGCCCTTACAAAATCATCCTCGGTAACCAGCAAGTAGCTCTGCTGGGCGATCCGTGGCGAGTTGCCAAGCCAACTGCAAACCACATGCAACGGGAACTCGCGTTGGAGTTCGGTCTGTCTGCTGGCTCGCATCGAGTGGAACAATCGTGGCCAACCCGAGACACCGGCGCGGCGAAGCAGTCGCGTCATCTCGGAGCGTAAGTTGGCATTCTTCCAACCCATCGCCGTGTTGGCTGCCGCTCGATACTGCGGAGCGGCGACCACATACTCGCTCTTGTCGCCAAAGATCTCGAAGGCTTCGTCGAGGATCGGTCGCAGCTCGGGAAAAATCGGGCAACTACGAATCCCACGGCCTTCGTGGTGCTCGACTTTTGGCTCCGGGATGCTCATCCGGTTCATTTCCCAATCGATGTCGTCCCAACGTAGCGACAACGTTTCCGAGGGTGTCCGAAGCCCACCGTAGCGACTCAGGCCCAAGATCACTTGCCACACCGGATTGGCCTTCTTCATCAGCTTGTCGACCACTTCGCGGGGGACAAACTCGTTGACCTTCACGGAGCTCTTCTGCGTCTTTACTTTGCAGAACAGATTCTCATCGATGATCTTCCAGTCGACTGCATCGTGCATGAATTGGCGAGCGAATTGGATCCGTTTGTGGATCGTGGTCGTGGCCATCCCCCTAGCTTTGAGCTTCTCGTGAAACTCTTTCGCGTGGCCTGCCGTGATCTGGTTGATCCGGATCCCCTCGGGCATGAACTCTTTGAGGTTCGCTACCACCTGCTTCCAAACCGCAACCGTAGCTGGTTTGCGGCTTTTCCCCTGACGCTCGATGTAACCATCGAGAAACGCTTCGAGCTTAGGAATTCCAAGCTTTTCGGGAATCGGCTCTGGTTCGATCAGCCGCTATGGCGGAATCTTCCTGAGTAAACAGAAGATTGGTCTGCTGACCGGATTTTGCTACAATGGGACTCGGAGGTGTCATTATGGCAACTGAACTACCACTGAGTACTATGTCTGTTGGTGAGAAAATACAATTACTTGAGCAATTATGGGACGATCTTTGCCGACATTCGGGTGAGGTTCGTTCACCTGAATGGCATGCAGAGATCTTGAAGGAACGACAGCGTCAAATTGAGAACGGGACAATGTCGGTGTCACCT
>JBIJCS010000093.1:0-11752 GCA_044344575.1 Pirellula sp.
CAAACCGATCTCAACAATACAACTCGTTAGCTTCTATTACTGGACCGGGGCATTCCTCGTGGCTCTCGCAGTGGGAAGCCTTCTAACTCTATGGAATTGGATTGTACCGCTGGAATTAGATATCGCAGGGCCAGTTCTATTCGCCGTCGTTTCCTGGTGCTCATTCCAACCCCTAGCCCGTGGATTCCAAAACTCGGTGGGCTGGATTGCCAGCGTGTTCGTACTGCTGTCATTACTCTTGGTTTGGTATTTGCAACACTACGGTCTAGTTTCCAATTCGGCCGGAAGCATCGATTCCAAATTACACCCTTGGTCTTCCGTATCCCTCGCTGATATCCTCCTTGCGTGCTTTGTGCTTACAGTGAGTTTTGCTTTGACCATCTGGAGAGTTGCACAAGACCGTTGCAGAACGGAACAATACGATTGGGTATTCGTCGAGAAATTCGTTCACTATGTGGAATGGTTACTCGGTCGGCGATCGGTTAACCAAAAGCACTTTCTTTCACCCGCTCATGCACTTTGTTGGCTCGACTTCAAATATCGCTGCAGCTTTATACCAACCCTCGTTATCATCAATTCGATTGCGATGTGGATCTCCGCTGTGCTCAGTACGAATGCGACCAAGAATCTACATAATACGCCAAGTTTAGTTGCCTCATCAATGCATACCGTTACCTTCTTGCAACCATGCATTGCGTTGGTACTTTCAATGGCCATCTATTTTGGGAGTTCCTTGCGGATGCCTCAGTTCCTAGGATATACCTCAATCTACAATCCATTTGGCATTGAACCCTACCTCTTCCGCTTGCCAGTCCAATCGAAAGTCCTCGCTGGAGCGATGCTTCGTTCATCTTGCCAAGCCTCACTGATGGGATTCGCAGTACTTTTGACTTCGTTTACTCTCGCTGGGATCCTTGGTCAGATCCTCAATACCCCAATGGCTGAGACCATGAGCTTAAAAATTCCTTATTGGAAGTTCATTCTAATCGCCTCATCAGCCTCTTCGATCGCGACGTTCGCTTTCTCCTTATTCCCTGTCGCCTTCCTCCCTTTGGTCATGAGAGCCAAACTGTGGATAGCACCATTCGTCATACTCGCTGCACTCTTAGCCTTCAAAGGGTCCATTCCCCTTTCCATCGCAGGATCCATCCTTATCGTTGTGATTTACGTCCTTGTTGCTGCGACGATCCAAGCACTCATGGACAACGACGTCTCCTTGGTCAAGACCCTGGGAATCTGGACGATCGGAATCGGACTTTCTTTTTTAGCCCTGAAAACCTTCCCTGATTCACCGGTCAGCATTCCATCGCTCCTGGCCATTGCGGTTATAGGACTTGCCATACTCCCCTTCTTCTCCACGGCAGCGATGCTTCGAAAAGCACGATCTAGCTGAGCAAATCGGTCAAAGCTCAGGACAGATTTTGCTCCTACATCTCTCAGGATTTGCCCGATCTATTCGCTACAACCTGAACAAACTGGCCACAACGTCCAATTCTCAATGAATTTGCGGGGGTAATCGCTCTAGCAACGCCCGCTCTTTACACGATACGATGCTAGGTGTTTTTCGAATGCTAGGTGCTTTACGACGCCACTTGCTTTTCGACGCCAGTTGTTTTTCGACGCCAGGAGCTTTTCAACCGCTCAAGGATGAATTGGTTTAGCTCCCAATGAACTAGGATGCTACGAGCCGAACTGATTCGGCATACAAGGACGTTGACGATGTTCGTTTCGACAAAATCAATGCATTCAGCCGCTGACCGCAATCGGCTTCTTTGTGCAGGACTCTATGCAACCTTTCTGCTTCTCGGTGCTGCTGGCTGCAAAGCCTCTCACTACGCTGAACGCTTTGGTATTGGAACGATCGATCGCCAAAAAGCAAAAGCGGCGGAGTTCGACCCCTACCCGCTCAATGATATCGGTCCATCTGTCGTTGGCGGTAGGCCACCTGGATTTTTCAATCCACTCCCAGAACCCCGACGCAACGAACTTCAAGCGAACAACAGTCCCTACGCATTGCCTCGCCAGTGACAAGACCTTAGAACGTGGAAGGATTTGTAGCCACAGGGGATGACGGTCCTAATGGTCCTCTCTCCTGTTGATCCCATCCCTATTGGTGAGGCGGCTGCCGCGTACCCCGAGCCATTCTTGCTCGAATCTCCTTCGCACGTGCCGCAGCGAGCTCTGTGGTTGAGTCCAATACCGTCAAGTGACCCATCTTGCGTCCCACCCTTGCCTCACGCTTCCCGTACAGATGCAAATGTGCATGCGGTTCTGAAAGTGCCGCACTCCAGTCTGGGGATTCCGCCTCCCCCCAAAGATCGCCCAGAAGATTCACCATCGCAGCTGGCTTGGCGTGAAACTCTTCACACAGCGGCAAATTGCATACAGCTCGAACCTGCTGTTCAAACTGCGAAACACTGCAAGCTTCCATGGTCAAGTGGCCTGAGTTGTGAGGTCTTGGGGCCAACTCATTGACCATCACTTCTCCATCAGCATCCACAAACATCTCAACACACAATAACCCTTCAAGCCTCAGCGACTCCGCAATTCCCTTCGCCACCTCAATGGCTTTACGCTCAACCTTTGCATCGACCGCATGTCCTGGGTTGTCGTCTGAACTGCGAGTTAGCGGAGGAAAAGTCGTCACGTCAAGAATGTGATTGCGATGGACGTTCGTGAACATGGGAAACGCTGCAATCTGCCCACGCGGATTCCTAGCCACTAAAACGGATACTTCCGCAATATACGTGATCCATTTCTCCGCGATCAAAGGTTCCGGTCCCAAGAGATCCAAGGCATCATTGGCTTGACTAGCCGACTCGACCTTGCGCTGACCTTTGCCGTCATACCCCCCTGAAGATGTCTTCAATACCATCGGCCACCCGAGTACCTCGGATGCGCGCGGTATATCTTGGTAACTTCTCACTTCGCAAAATGGCGTCACCGGAAAGCCGTAATCACGTAGGGTCGTCTTTTCTTTGCAACGATTCTGGGCGACTTGCAAAACCCGATATCCTGGACGCACCGGTGCGAACTCTGCCGCCCGTTCCACAGCTTGCAAATGAATGTTCTCAAACTCCAACGTAATCACATCTGCCCGTTGAGCAAACTCCGTGACCGCGTGCAAATTGAGATAGTCTCCACGAATCGTCTCATTGGCCACTTGCGAAGCTGGGCTGTCGGATTCATCCGTGAACACAATGACTCGATACCCAAGTCGCTGCGCGGCATGACAAAACATTCGGCCTAGTTGCCCACCACCGAACACGCCAATTGTGCTACCGGGCATCACCATCTTGGTGGTTAACGAACTCATCGACTCGCTCCTTACGAACAACTATCCAAGAACAGCGTTAGCCAAAACACCTTGCGTCTGCACGGCAATAAACTGCTCAAGCGCAGTCCGCAGTTTGGCGTCATGTAATGCGAGAACTCGAACAGCTAACAGCCCCGCATTCTTTGCCCCAGCACTCCCGATCGCAAGCGTACCCACGGGAATGCCCCCAGGCATCTGAACAATGCTGAGTAAGGAATCCAACCCAGAGAGAGATTTACTCTGCACCGGAACACCAAAGACGGGAAGCGATGTGCATGAAGCAACCATTCCAGGTAAATGCGCCGCTCCCCCAGCACCAGCAATCAGCACTTGCAATCCCCGCCCTGCTGCCCGCTCGGCATATTCCACCATCCACCGTGGCGTTCGGTGCGCGGATACAACGCGAGCTTCATATGGAACCGAAAACTGATCGAGTATTGCACAAGCCTCACGCATTGTTTCCCAGTCACTCTGGGAACCCATGATCACCCCAACCTTCGCTTGGGTCTCTCCCAATAGCTCTTCCACTTCGATTGCACTCACTTGCTGTTCACCTTCTTTTTACTCTTGAATTCTTCCTGCGAAATCTGCTTGCGATCGATTGCCAAATCACCGAGAGGTCCTTACGGAGTATCGCGAGCAATCATCGAGGGCCCTTCACCCATGGTCTTCTCATAAGTTCCATCACCACTTTTGACGTACTTGGTAAATCCATGCTTCGCCAACTTGTCGTCGCTGATCGAACGCTTCATCGCCCCGTCGGACCATACACCACCAATCGCAGTTCGAGCCGGGATTCGACGAACTTTCTGCCCGGTGTCTGGGTGAACCGTCAATGGCGGTTCCGACATGCTCTGAAACCATTCGAAGACCTCTCCGTCCTGTCCGTCTTCCCGAACCATCTCATAGACATAAATTGGCATTCCTGCTCTCCTTTCCGACTGCAATCGCCTACGTTGCCTAGTGAATACTGCGATTCTCATTGAGCTATCGCACCGACTGTTTGCCAACCGCACAACAATCGCACGCAGTTCTACAAGAATCGCCGCTATCGTTCATGGTAGACCGCTTTGTGAATTTCTTCTATAGCCAGCGTTTTTACTGGATCGTTTCCCCCGTCAAACCCGGAATTTTCCGAATCCTCCGCAACACTTTACACCCTTCCCCAGTTTTCCCCATCTTTTCCTCATGACGGTATCGATCGCTCGATCCACATTCTTATTCATTGAATTCGCGTCGAATCGTCCTTCGTTGACGGTCCTCGCAACTGAGCCATGCATCGCTATTTCTCGGATTGACCTATGCAACTGCACCTGCGCCGCATCTTTGGATTGGGAATCGCGTTGAGCACCTCCCTACCCTCCCTCCTGTTTGCTCAATCCATCGGTACTGCCCCAACTGCAGGGATCGTTGAGAATCCCAATGAATCCTTTCTGATTACAAACGCCCGAATCGTCGTCGAGCCCGGTCAAACGCTGGAACAAGGCTCGATCTGGATTCAAGAAGGACGCATCGTCCAAGTCGCTCCGCAACTCCCAACGCCACCGGGTGCGCGAATCATCGACCTGAGCGGCAAAACGATCTACCCGGGATTTGTCGATATCGGGCTAGAAACCGACCTACCCGAATGGAAAAACGATCAAGGTACCGGACACTGGAATCCAGAAATCACACCTGAACGGTCCGTTGCAAAAAATGCAACCACCCTGACAAACTCAAACAAACTCCGTCAAGCGGGTATTACAGCTGCGCTGTTTGCTCCTAAAGAAGGAATCCTCAAGGGAACAAGTGCTATTGCCCTGACAGAAAATGGCCCCCTGGCCAGCAGCCTTGTCAAACCCGATGTAGCTTTACACGTTCGCTTGACAACTTCGCGACGCGGTGGACGCGAAGCTTACCCCGCAAGCCCCATGGGTGCGGTTGCACTTGCTCGTCAAACATTTCTCGATGCTCAATGGTATCACGCCGCCCAGCGCGCTCATCAAGCGAACAAACAAGCTGCAGCACCAGAGAGCAACTCCGCGTTGGAGACAATCCAAGCTCACGTGGCTGCCGGTAAACCCATCATCTTCGATGCCCTCAATGAACAGTACGCGCTCCGCGCCGATGACTTCGCCAAAGAGTTCGGCATCCAAGCCATCCTCAGAGGCTCGGGGCAAGAATACCAACTGCTGGATCCGATCGCTCGTACCCAACGCAGATGGATCCTCCCAGTCCAATTTCCAAAACCACCCAACGTATCGACTGCTGAAGCGATCCTCGACGCTGAACTTGAAGAATTGATGCACTGGGAACTTGCACCCGAAAATCCCGCACGGCTCGATCGCGCTGGCGTTCTCTTTGCAATAACTTCCCAAGGCCTCGCCGAGCCAAACGAACTTGTACCTCAAGTCCGCAAAGCCATCGCACGTGGACTTAGTCCAGAGAAAGCTCTCGCCTCCTTAACAACCATCCCTGCGCAGATGTTCGGCGTCGACGATCAGCTGGGGCGTATCCGACCTGGGTTGTTCGCAAACCTCATCGTTACCGACGGGGATTTGTGGAGCGATAAGACAAAGATCGAAGAGGTATGGGTTCGAGGTAACCGACCTGAATCATCCTATAAAGAGGTTTCGAATATCGACGGAACGTGGGAACTTGTAATTCTCGAAACAAAGATTTCGACCGCCGACGCAAAGCCTTGGACCACACCGTTGAAACTCTCGGTGAAAGACTCAGCGAAGAAAATCGCAGCAAGCCTAATACTTCCGACACCACCCACACCACCACAACCACCCGCCGATGCGGCACCTGCTGATTCGGCACCTGCAACCCCGGCCGTCGATCGTCCATCAACGGATGACCCAAAACCAAACTCCGAGACCAAGCAGAAAGCCGAAACGCCGGCGACTCCCGAAATCAAACTCACTGAACCCCGCTGGTCGGATCGAGCTCTCAACGCCAAATTCCTCACCAAGAGCCTTCGTGAAGAAACGCAGGGCACAGCGATGCTTTCGTTGTCGTGGGTCAAGAACTCTTCCGGTACCGAAATGTTGATCGGTTCGATCTTCTATCCCGATGGAACGGAACATCGTGTTCGCGCCCAACGCATACCATCACCACCCGCGACGCCAAACGACAAGTCAAAGGATGGTGAAACCAAGGAAACGAATCAAAAGTCACCGAGCGACAAACCCACACGGGAAACCCTCGCGAACGTGAGATATCCCTTTGCTGCCTTTGGGCGAGAACAGCCACCCGTACAACAAGAAGTCGTTTTGATCCAGAATACAACCCTCTGGACTTGCGGCCCGGCAGGCATCCTCCGAGACGCAGACATGTTGGTGCGCAGTGGCAAAATTGAAGCGATTGGGATCGATCTCCCCATCCCTGCAAATGCAATCGTGATTGACGGTTCACGCTTCCAAGTCAGCCCGGGATTAATTGACTGTCATTCTCACATGGCCACCGACAGCGGTGTGAACGAGGGCACCCAAGCAGTGACAGCCGAAGTTCGAATCGGTGACTTTATCAATGCCGAGGACGTCACGATCTACAGACAACTCGCCGGTGGATTGACCGCTGCAAACATCCTTCACGGGTCCGCGAACCCCATCGGAGGACAAAACCAAGTCATTAAACTCAGGTGGGGAAAACCCTACGAGGCCTTGAAATTCCGGAACGCTCCGGCGGGGATCAAATTCGCTCTCGGTGAGAATGTAAAACAAAGTAACTGGAGCGACTCTCCACGTACCAGATATCCACAAAGCCGAATGGGTGTCGAACAGCTTCTTCGTGACCGCTTCAATGCAGCTCGTGAATATGACCGCGAATGGAAAGCTTGGGCGGCTCAACCCCAAGGCACACCTCCACGCAGAGACCTGGAACTCGAAGCAATTGCGGAGATACTGCGTGGTGAACGATGGATTCACTGCCATAGCTATCGCCAAGACGAAATCCTAGCTCTGATTCGCTTGTGCGACGAATTCAAGATCACCATCGGATCCCTGCAGCACATCCTTGAAGGATACAAGGTAGCAGATGCGATGGCCAAGCATGGTGCGACTGCATCGACCTTCTCGGACTGGTGGGCTTACAAATTTGAAGTGATCGATGCGATACCATTCAACGCAGCGTTAATGCATCAACAAGGGATCAACGTATCGTTGAACTCCGATGATGCTGAACTTGGAAGACACATGAACCATGAAGCTGCGAAGGCCGTCAAGTACGGAGGTGTCGATCCTGTCGCCGCTCTACAATTCGTTACCCTCAACCCCGCAAAGCAACTTCGAATCGACCAATTTGTAGGGTCGCTCGAAGTCGGGAAAGATGCAGATTTCGTGCTATGGAGCGGATCCCCACTCTCCGTGCAATCGCGGTGCGAACAAACCTGGATCGATGGTTGCAAATACTTCGATCGCGAAGAAGACATCCAAGTCCGTTTGCGCGATGCAACTCTCCATCGAGCACTCGTCCAAAAAGCACTCGGAAGCGGAGAGGGAGCGGCCGAAAAAAGTAGCCTTGCGGACGACCCATCGAGACTTTGGCCGAACCACGATGAATATTGCCACCATAGCCACGATGGTGACCATGACCACTCGCACACCCACAACCAGGCAACCGAACAAGACCAAGCCATTGAGTCGCAAGAAACGCACTTGGACGAATAAACACCGATCGCCTTCTTTCGACAGCCTACGGCTCTAACTCAACATTGAATCATCATGCAACTCTCGACCATCCATCGCCGCCTCTTTTCGCAGATCTTGCTATCAACCTTTGTCGCTGGCACCATCAGCCATAGCACTTTGGTGAGCGGATCGGATCAAATTCCCGGACCGCCTCAAAAGCAACCGATTCTCATCCAAAATGCAACCGTGCATACTGTCTCTGGGGGGACACTGGCAAACCACTGCGTCTTATTGCGAGATGGCAAGATTGCGGAAATCGCTCCATCCATCGCAACAGATCCTTCTTTTGAAATAGTAGATGCTACGGGAAAGCACCTCTATCCCGGGTTGATCGATTCTTACTCTTACATCGGACTCGTCGAAATCGACTCTGTCAGCGCAACGGTTGATCATTCAGAAACCGGCACCCTCAATCCAAATGTCCGTGCTGTCGCCGCTTTCAATCCCGACAGCGAAGCCATCCCCGTAGCCCGCGCTAACGGCGTCTTGTTCTCACTCATCAGCCCCACTGGTGGACTCGTCTCAGGTCGCTCCGCGATCATGCAACTCGATGGCTGGACATGGGAAGACATGACCGTTCGAGGCGATATTGCCATGGCCATTCAATGGCCTCGCTTTGGAAACTCGGGTGGCAGAGGACGCGGGAGAGGACCTCAAAGCGATCCGAGTGAAACGGAAAGTGGGGATCGATTGGCTCCTCTGCACAGCTTGATTCGAGAAACCAAAGCCTATGCATTGGGCCGTCAAGCCGATCCGAAAGCTCCCATTGATTTGCGATTGGAGGCGATGCTTCCCGTCGTACAAGGCAAAACGCCCGTAATGATCCAAGCGAATTCGATAAAGCAAATCCAAACCGCCGTCGCCTTTTGCAATGCACATCAATTGAAAATGATCCTTTTCGGGGGGGCCGACGCATTGCACTGCGCTCCGCTACTACGCGAAGCAAACATTCCCGTTGTACTCTCGGGTGTCTATCGTTTACCAAATCGCCGAGATGCCGGATACGACTCGGTCTACGCCCTTCCCGGCCAGCTCCAAGCCGCCGGCGTTCGTTTCAGTATCGCTAGCGACGGACGGTTCGGCGCGTCGGGCGTCAGAAACCTACCCTACCATGCTTCGGTTGCTGTCGGCTTCGGACTAGATCCTGAAGTGGCACTTCGCGCAATCACACTCTCCGCAGCCGAAATCTACGGCGTGGCAGATCGCATCGGGTCCATTCAAAACGGTAAAGACGCGTCCGTGTTTCTATCCAACGGCAATATCCTCGAAACGGAATCCAACGTGGAGCGCGCTTGGATTCAAGGTCGCCGCGTCGATCTAAGCAGTCGTCATACCGATCTGTATAACAAATACAAAGTGAAGTACGAGCAACTGCCTAAACCGTAGCCTGCTGGCATAGCAACTTGCTCTCGTACAAAACATTACGTACAAAAGATTACGTACATAACATTACTTGCAAAAGATTACTTGCTTTGTAGCGGTTTCCCTAAACAGATACGAAATCCGTCGCGTGAATCCGAATAGTGCGGGCCGGCCAATCCCAGGCGAACCGCGCACCTTGCATTACCGGGTACGTCAAAGTAGTTCCCACCGCGACATACAGGCCGATACGCACCATCCGTCAGAAACAACTCTTCATGACCACCCTTGGGATCAAAGTGATCGAGCACCACCTCCCAAACTCCACCGCACATATCGGCTAAGCCAAATCCATTACGCCCCCGCTCTGCGTAATGATCCACCGGCGAAACAAATGCGAAACCGTCACTCCAAGGCGCACTTCCCAAGGGCCACTTCTGCTTGCGATCCGGCAGAAAATCCACAGCGGAAATATTCAATCGGCCCTCACCTTCGCTGAGCTCATTTCCCCACCAAAACGCAGTGCTTTCAGAACTTCCTCCGCGACACGCATACTCCCACTCAGCCTCCGTCGGCAAACGATACTCCATGCCATTCGGAAGCCTTCCTGCGGCGCGTTCGTGTTCGGTCATCCAAGCCGCAAACGCTTTAGCGTCTGTCCAACTGACACACACCACCGGAAAATCATCTCGAAGCGGAAAAGAGAAGTTTGGATCACGCCAACTCTTCCCTTCCATCGGTTCCCATGGATGAGTCACTTCGGTCGTTAAGTTATAGCTCTTCCAAGCGGGATTAAAGCACTGCGTGCGCCCACCTGGTTTCTCGGCGTCTGTAACGTAGCCGGTCTCTTCAACGAATCGACGAAACTGACCGACAGTGACCTCTGTACGTCCCATCCAAAATCCATCCTTCACACGCATAAGACGCGGCGTCTCTCCCTCATAAGACTCCCGTTCCGTTCCCGCCTGCGCACCACCTTCAATCCCCGTCGCCCAATTCTTTTCTGCTGCCGAACTCCCCATCCAAAATTCTCCGGATGGCACAAAGCACGCCTCGAACACAACCCCTTTACCCAACGCGGCCTTGATCGTCTTGTCCTGCGAACTCTTCTCCTGAGCAAACCCGCTCAGAACCGCAGAGAACGAGATTCCAAAGCAGCCCAGCAGCATCCGCAATCGTTGAAACTTCGACATACCAACACCCTTCAAACAGCAACGGAGAAAATATTCAAATGGTGACTTAGGAAAAGGTAAAAAAGTGAATTACCTAAACGTGAAACAACTTGCATCAACCAGCGTGCGTGCTCGACGACCGCTTCTCCTAGTTATACCCGCTTGAACGCTCCGGATTCACCATTTCTGTCATTCAGTTTGCGACGCAGGCAAAAAGCAGGGAGAATTTCACAGGCCCCAGCGAGAATGGTATACTCGTATTGCTTGAAATCCCCCCCCTCTACCGAGAAACCGTAATAGTGAAGAATAAGCTTGCCTCTCACATGAGCATCACGTTCTGGGTGACATTAAGCCTGTTGCTCTACCCCTTCATCACCCATGCTCAGGATCCGAAAGCGACGATTACTTGGATCGTCAAAGTACCGGCTGGCACACCGAATCAAGCCAAAGTGTATCTCGCCGGAAACCAAGATCTATTTGGCCCCTGGAAGCCCAATCAATTCCAATTGCAAAAACAAAACGATGGCCACTATCGATGTGAAGCTACTTTTCCGGTTGGAACAGACATTGAGTACAAGTTCACCCGGGGTAGTTGGGCAAGCGTCGAAAAATCCGAAACAGGTGCCGAAATACAAAATCGACGCTTGCGGGTCGAAAAAGACGTCGAGCTTTCTATCGAGATCGCTTCATGGGCAATACCCGCCAAGGAACAAGACTCAACCGCTACGGGCGATCTGCGGTGGAAAGACTTCGACAGCAAATTGCTTGAAGGAAAACGACGCGTCACCGTCTGGTTACCACCGAACTACAAATCTCACAACCGTCAGCATAGCAAAAGCAGTAACACCCCAATCGATCGCAGTGCCTCCACCCCAAGCGAAGCGATCACCACCGAACGATATCCTGTCGTATACTTCCTCGATGGCCAGAACATGTTCGATGCATCCCGCGCTGCCTTCGGTACCGAGTGGAAAGCGGACGAGACCGCAAAGGCACTTGCCAACCAAAATCCTCCACTTCGATTGATCCTCGTCGCCATCGATAACTCCCAGGAAAGGATGAGCGAATACACGCAAGTTCAAGACAAAGTTGGCGACTCGGTGGTAGGTGGCCAAGCCGAAAAGTACCTAACTTTTATCACGCAAGAAATCAAACCTTGGATCGACTCGGAATTTGCGACGGATCCACGCCCGGAATCAACGGCAATTGCCGGTTCCTCCCTAGGAGGGCTA
>JBIJCS010000545.1:0-3306 GCA_044344575.1 Pirellula sp.
CCTTGGATGGCTCATGTGTACAATCAAGGGGTTCGTAAGCGGCTTGATGACATGTCGCCATTTGCGGTGAATTACATGGAGCGGGTTGGCAGTTACGTGACGGATACGCCGATCAGTCGTGCGAGAATGTTGCACTTGAAAGGGCAGTTCGAGAGCACGTTGGATGCTGCGGGGGCTTTGCGGAGCTACATGGATATTCGTGTGGACGAGGAGACGTTGCGTGAGTTGCAATACGATCGAGAGTTGCAGAAAGCATTTGGGATGGTCAAGCGTCCATCGGAGAGCACAGAGTTGTATGAAGCTCGTGTGTCGATGATGGCATCTTTTTTGCGGAAGTCCAAGTTTGACATTGGGATTTTTCTAGCGATGGCCAATGTGGACATGGGCAAGCCTGAGACGGCGATCGATTGGTTGAGCAAGCGGATACTCAGTCAGAAGGGTACGGAGCGATGGCATGGGCACGCTCATTATTTATTGGGGCGGAACAAGGAAGCGATGGGAGATTTTGTGGGGGCGATTGAAGAGTACAAATTTGAGGACAGTGCGCAGAGTGCGGGGAATCGGATACGGGTTCGAAGGCTAGAGCAGAATTTAGATCCAGCGTCGCAACCAAAAGTAAACTAGCAGAACACTTGCGACGCTAGCCATGAGCATGAGGGACAGGGGGTATCCGAACACCCATTTGAGTTCTGGCATATTCCAGGGTGAGACTTCGGGATCGAAGTTCATGCCGTAGACGCCGGCGATGAATGACAGGGGGATGAAGATTGTCGAGATGATGGTTAGGAGTTTCATCACTTCATTCATGTTGTTGTTGATGCTCGAGAGGTAGAAGTCTCTGAGATCGGATGTGACTTCGCGGTAGGTATCGACGGTATCGATGACTTGGATGACGTGGTCGTAGCAGTCGCGTAGGTGGACGCGAGTTTCAGGGTGGATATTGGGGATGGAGTCGCGAACGAGTTCATTGATCATTTCGCGATGTGGTCGGATTGAGCGTCGGAGGGCGAGGAGTTGGCTTCGCAGGGTGTGGATACGGTGCATTTGTTCGTTTTGGACTTGTGCGGTGATATCCAGTTCGAGTTCGTCGACTTGTTCGACGATTCCTTCGATGACAGGGAAGTAGCTATCTACGACGGCATCGAGCATGCTGTAGAGCAGGTAGTCGAGGTCGGTGTGTGCGACTTTGCCGCGTTTGTTTCGAAGTCGTTGTCGCAAGGGATCCCAGCAATCTCCGGGGCGTTCTTGGAAGGAGATGAGTACATTTCCTTTGAGGACCATTGAGAGTTGTTCAGTGACGGTGGGATCGTCGCCGTCGACCATTCGGGAGACGACAAAGAGGCCATCATCGAATTCTTCGACTTTGGCTCGTTGGTAGACATTGACGACGTCTTCGATGACCAAGGGGTGGAGTTGGAACATGTTTGCGAGGCTACGGAGGGTTGTTTCCGAGCCGAGTCCGACGACATCGATCCAGAGGCGGGTGCAAGTAGCGGTGAGAGCGTCGAGTTCATTGACATCACGAATTTCTTTTTCGATTGGTTCGTTTCCTAGACCGATGACGCGGATGGTGGTGGGAGCGGCGGCGGGATCGATGAGAATTTGGCCGGGAGCATCACCGGGTCGAGCACGGCGTTTCCAGGAATGTTTTTTGGATTTGCCGTATTTCTTTTTCGCCATGTTGATTTTGAAAACGGGTTAAAAATCGAGGGTGTGGAAGTGGGGTAGGGGGGTGGGGTGTTGGGTTGGGTAGTTGTTGGGAAGGAAAATTTGGTTCCAATGCCAAGATCGGGTTGGTTGGGGCGAACTCCCGCATATCTTATCCGTCGGTATCGTTGAGCAACGGGGGGCGGGGTATACTTTTTCAATTTCAGCGAATTTGAATCGAGCGATTTCTATGCAATTGCAGATCGAGAATTTAAGCAAGACGTATCCGGGTGGCGTTCAGGCTTTGGATAGAGTATCGCTAACGATACCTCGAGGGATGTTTGGATTGTTGGGCCCGAATGGGGCGGGGAAGTCGACGTTGATGCGAACGGTTGCGACGTTGCAGGATGCGGATTCGGGCAGTGTGTTTTTGGAGGGGACACCGGTATCTCCACGCATTGACGTGTTGCGGGAAAAGGACACGGTGCGTCGTTTGCTGGGATACTTGCCTCAGGAGTTTGGGGTGTATCCGAGGACGAGTGCGGTGCGGTTGTTGACTCACTTGGCAGCCTTAAAGGGGGTGGGTGCAAATGGTAGGGATCGGAGGCTGGTGGTCGATCGGTTGTTGGAGCGTGTGAACCTGACGGATGTGCGTCACAAGGCGGTTAGCACGTATTCGGGGGGGATGCGGCAGCGGTTTGGGATAGCGCAAGCGTTGTTGGGGGATCCGCAGTTATTGATTGTCGACGAGCCGACGGCGGGGCTGGATCCTGGGGAGCGGAATCGTTTCTACAATTTATTGGCGGAGGTGGGTGAGAACATCATCGTGATTTTATCGACCCACATTGTTCAGGACGTCAAGGAGTTGTGTACGCATATGGCGATTATTGATCGGGGGAAGTTATTGGCGAGTGGATCGCCTGCGGATGCGGAGGCTGCGTTGGCGGGTAAGGTATGGTCGCGAACGATGAGCAAGCAGGAGTTGCAGCAGAGGGATTGGAGTTATCCGATTTTATCGACGAAGTTGGTAGCGGGCTTACCTTTGGTGCGAGTGTACAGTGAGGTTGAACCGGTGGGGAGTTGGCGGTTGGTGGAGCCCGATTTGGAGGATGTCTTTTTTGCGAAGTTATCGGAGCTACGCTAGAAAGTAGAGGGTAGAGGGTAGAGGGTAGAGGGCAGAGGGCAGAGGGTAGAGGGTAGAAAGTAGAAAGTAGAGAGTAGAGCGAAGATGTTCCGTGAGTTTTTTCGATTTGAGTTGTCGTATTGGTTTCGAGGGGTGATGGTATATGTGTTTCTCGCGGTGATGGCGTTGCTGTATGCGATCGCCACGGGATCGGAGTTGGTGCAGATCAGTCCGACTGGTGGGAATCTTTTGCGTAACTCTTCGCATGCGATTGCGACTTGGTACATCGGAGCGAGTTTGTTGACGAGTTTTATGGCGGCAGCGATCTATGATTCGTCGGCATCGCGGGATTACGCGAACAAGATGTCGGACATTCTGTTTAGCAAGCCATTGAGCAAGTGGGGCTTTTTGGGGGGGCGTTTTGCTGGTGCTTCGTTGGTTGCGTTGTTGCCATGTTTGGGTGTAACGTTTGGGATACTCATCGCCAATCTCATTCATCAGTCGGATACGGAGCTTTGGGGGCCGTTGGACCTTGG
>JBIJCS010000546.1:0-3305 GCA_044344575.1 Pirellula sp.
GCAAAAGCAGCCCATGACGAGGGGGAATCTTCACTGTCTTCCTTCTCGGCATTGCCCTCCGTCTCGGCTTTGCCCTCCTTCTCGGCTTTGCCCTCCCCCGCGTTACTGTCCGCCGCCGCAGTCTTACGCTCTTGCTTACCCTCCTGCCCTTTCGCGACAGATTGTCCATTGAGATCGCCCACCACCAGCATCCCTGCAGGCCGCAACTCCGCCGGCGCATTGGCAGGCACCTTCGTTTCATCGGGCAAGCGAAAGGCGTCAGGTCCCAGAATGGAACCGGCAATACCCACAACCACAAATTGAGCCATGATCACACAGCCCGCAAACGCAATAAGATCAACCAGCCCAACCCGGTCGGCTTTCACATCCCTTCGCCATCCCTGCCAGAACTTGATCTGGTTCCAACGAACGATCGCCCACAGATGCACACAGACCATGCCGAACAAAAACGTCAGCATCACCAAACTGAACAACCCCATTAACGCTAGTTGATCCGGTGGCAAATCTTCCGGCTTCATGACTTTGGTGCCCCACTCCCACGAATCACCAACATCACATATTCAACCGCCGAGGCGATGGTAAGGGCGAGCATCCCCCATAAGGAGACTTGGGTAGCTATCGTCAACCAAGCCGGCGTTGGGGAATCCAAACACCATTGCAGTAATGCGGCAACTATTGCAGCGCACTGCAACACCATCTTCCATTTCCCGAGCTGTTTCGCAGAAAAGTCTCCGCCTTGGCCCTCCACCATGCCTCGCAAACTCGTTACCAGTAACTCGCGTGCAACGACAACGGTTGCCATCCAAGGTGCAATCGGAGAATCGGGGACCCCGACCAATGCGATCATCGCTCCACAGATAATGACTTTGTCGACAAACGGATCGAGAATCCGCCCCAATTTAGTGACTTGCTGATACTTCCTCGCCCACCAGCCATCAATCCAATCCGTCGATGCGGCAAGGACAAATAAAAGAAGTGCTGGCCACCAAGCTTTCCATTCGATGCAACCACATACGACAATCGCCAGAATCAGGCGAACGGTCGACAATGCATTGGGCACGTTCCAAGGATTGTCGGACAGAGTAGTTGATTTTTGAGTCGTGCTCATGGCATCACTCGCATTGCAACGCCGATCAGATCGTAGTTGTCAGAAGATACAATTTCACACTCTACCATGTCACCCGGCTTGATCTCGATCCCATCTTCCGCGGAAACATAGACCGCCGCATCTACATCTGGAGCATCGGCGTACGAACGTCCGATCCAAGCGTTTTTCGGAACTCCGCCGCCACTCGACTTACTCTTTTTGCTGCCACTGGGATGCTCGATTTCGACAGCCTTGTCGATGAGTATCGGTAACTTCTTGCCAATCTGCTTATTGCACCAGGCAAAAGCATTTTGCTGCTGAACCGCCATGAGCCGATTGCGTCGCTCCTTCTTGATGCGTTCAGGTAGGTGATCATCAAGCCTAGCGGCAGGTGTGTCCGGCTCGATTGAGTAGGTGAAGACACCTAGTCGTTCGAAATGCATTCGGTCGACGAATTCCACCAAGTCTTCAAACTGCTCGTCGGTCTCACCGGGAAAACCGGTGATCATTGTCGTGCGCATTACGAGTTCGGGAATGGTTTCCCGCATCATGGACACCATCTCCACCGTGGATTCTTGCGTCACTCGCCTCGACATCCGCTTGAGCATCGTGTTGTTGATGTGCTGCAACGGCATATCAACGTAAGGTAGGATGCGTTTCGATTGCCCGATCGTTTGCATCAATGCCTTATCGATGTACATCGGATAAAAGTACATCAACCGGATCCAGTCTAGCCCTTCCACTTGGTCGAGCTCTTCGAGCAATTGCCTCAACCTAGGCTCGCCGTACATATCGATCCCGTAGTAAGTCGTATCTTGGGCGACGATGATCAGCTCGCGCACTCCAGAGTCCGCCAAACGCTTGGCTTCGATCAGAATGTCTTCGGGCGGTTTGCTTGCATGTTTGCCGCGCATCTTTGGGATTGCACAAAACGTGCAGAGTCGATCGCATCCCTCGGAGATCTTCAAATAAGCAAAATGTTTCGGTGTAACTTGCAAACGCAAATGGTCCGAAAGGGCACGAATCGGCGCGGGACGAAATACGGTCCGCTGTTCATCGAGACCGTCCATAATCCGGTCTACCAAATTGCCAATTTCATCCCTGCCGAAGACTCCGACGAGACCATCGATCTCTGGACGTTCTTCGAGCAGTTTTTCATTCTGCCGTTCCGCCAAACATCCGGTGATCACGACACCACGAATCTTGCCGGCTCGTTTTAAATCGAGCATCTGATCGATCGCTTCAAACGACTCTTTCCGCGCATGCTCGATGAAGCCGCAGGTATTGATTACAACGAAATCCGATTCCTCCGGATTTTGAACGAGCTGATACCCCCGCTCATGCAAAATCCCCAACATCTGCTCGCTGTCCACAAGATTCTTCGGACACCCAAGGCTGATGAAGGCATAAGCCCCCCTTTTGCCGTTCGGATGGTCAACAGCCAGCGGCCCCTCGGACGCTTGAGGATTCTCAATGATCGGTAACGAATGCATAACTGCGTAATCTGGATACTCAGAATGGGGTCAGTCCGAAAAACATAAGGTATTGGATGATATCACCCCCGCCCCGAAGGGCTAGGTGAAATCGCATTCACCCCGCCTTATCGTACCAGTTATGACGGATTTTCCTAGGATTCCGTAAGCTCATTCGCTTCGGTCTTTAGCCCCCTTGCAGGTTGTGCGGAGCATCCCGTTTGTTTCGCTAGCACCCGAGTAACAATTCAAGCAGATCGGAGATGCCAACATCCGAAACTCCGATCAGAGCGGGATGTCGTCGGCCCTAAACCCTCATTCTGCTACCATTGTGATCCGATCGAAGAAGGAGCTTCGTCCATGATCCGAAATAAACCGAGAAGATCTCATCTCAAGAATTTCGTGCGGCTTGCCCTTCTCGCTGGCCTAACGTACACGACGCATCCCGACTTGCTAGAGACTTCCCTAGCCCAAGATCCTCGCCATGTTCTGGGCGAAGGCCTTTCCCAAGGGTTCTTCCTCCCACCGAGCGTCCGGGTAACGCCCCCGCCGACAGCACTGCCCAACCACGAGACTCTATTGCCCAACCACGAGACTCTACTGCCCAATCACGAGACTCTACTGCCCAAAACCGAAGAGACTCCGAGCAATTCCGTGGAACTGATCATCGGTAGCGGAGTGGCGAACTTGGAACCACCACAGCCAGCTCCAGTTCCACAGCCTAGTCCTGTTCCACAGCCTAGTCC
>JBIJCS010000547.1:0-3302 GCA_044344575.1 Pirellula sp.
TTTGATCCAATGGGTATGCGCGACGGACGAATCGGAGCGGATGCCACCTGGCTCGGATCGAGAGGCTCTGCCTGCCGAAGCGGTTGACTTGCTCAAGTCCTGGGTTGCACAAGGTGCCCCCTGGCCCAATGGCGTCGATTTGGCCGCCGAACGGGATCCGAATACCCACTGGAGCTTTCAGCCACTGAAATCATTTGCTTCGCAGGAAACGCTCGACTCCTTGGTAAAGCGACGGTTGCAAGAACATGGTTTGCAACATTCTCCAGAAACAGCTCCGATGCAATGGCTCCGCCGCGTTGCATTCGATTTGCACGGAATACCTCCATCGCTGGAAATGATCGAGTGGTTTTCCAAAAACCATTCGCATGAAAATGGGGATTGCAATCCTTCGGCTTACGCTCAAGTCGTCGACGAGCTTCTCGCCTCACCGCGATATGCGGAACGTTGGGCCCAGCATTGGCTCGACGTTGTACGATATGCCGACACCCATGGTTTTGAAGTCAATACCGAGCGTCCCCATGCATGGCATTATCGGGACTATGTCATTAAAGCGTTGCACCGTGACACGCCATACGATCAATTTATTCGTGATCAGATCGCTGGCGATCAACTTGGACAAGACACTGCACCGGGGTTTCTCATTACGGCGTCTGTTTTACTACCAGGCCAAATTGGAGCGGATGAACCCAGCAAACGCTTAGCAAGACAAGATGCGATCGATGAAATATTAGTGAACATCGGCCAATCGTTCTTGGGGCTCAGCATAGGTTGCGCACGCTGTCACGATCACAAATTCGATCCGATCACCCAAAAAGACTACTACGCCATGCAAGCGTTCGTCGCGGGGGTTGAATACGAAGATCGACTGGTCAACACCCCTGAGACAAAAGCACTACGGGACCGAATCGAAGAACTCCATATGGAGCGTGTGACACTCGAACAACAACTGAGCCGCTTTGAACCATTCGCTCGACCGGATCCTCCTGCTGTTCCCATGCCCAAAGCAACTTTCAACGAAATCGAATTCTCAGCTCGCAAGGCACAGTTCATTCGCATGGAGATTTATGCTGCGAACCGCCATCCTTCCCTAGGGGTCATTGAGCCATGTATCGATGAATTTGAAATCTGGACGGACGAGCCAAACCCGCGGAATATTGCTCTAGCTTCCTTCGGCACGACCGTCACAGCCTCAGGAAGCCTTGAATCGCAAACACATCAATTGAAATTCATCCACGATGGAACTTACGGAAACGCTTCGAGTTGGATGAGCGACCTACACGGAAAGGGATGGGTGGAATTCAAGCTTCCTTCTCCATCATCGATTTCCAAAATCAGATGGGGCAGGGACCGCAACGGACAGTTTCAGGATCGTACGCCAACCGCGTATCGAATACTTGCGGGGATGAATAATAACGAATTGCAAGAGATTGCAGTGCGGTATCCTCCACGTCCACGAATTCAACCCAAACGCAATTCCGAGCGATTTGAACCTCAACTCGCCTCGGCTGTCCGGATGCGAATTCTCGAAACCAATCGCTTGGAACCTTGTATCGATGAACTTGAGGCCTACGACACCGAAGGAGTCAATGTCGCTCTTGCGACGCGCGGTGCTGTCGCCACGTCATCCGGAGATTCTGTCGCACCTGATCGTCACGAACTGCGTTTTGTCAACGATGGCAATTACGGGAACGAACGTAGCTGGATGTCGAATCAAGTTGGCAAAGGAGAAATCACTATCGAATGGCCAATGCCTGCTCGCATCGAGCGAGTGGTTTGGGGCAGAGATCGGCAAGGCACCTATTCTGATCGATTGGCGGTACGCTATGCGATCGAAATACGCTCTCCAGAAGGAAACTGGAAGTCCATTGCTACAGATGCAGATCGTGCACCGTTTTCTTCAGATAACAACCTCTCGGATTCAGAAGACACTTCCACATACGTGCAGATGAACAATTCCACTGTGTTGCCGGGAATCGGTGAGCGAGAGATCGAGGAATTCAAGAAAATCGAAGCGAGACAGGTAGCCATCCAAAAGGAAATTCATTCTGCTACAGAAGCTCAGAAAGCATTTGCGGGGAAGTTCCGCACACCAGATAAAATCCACGTCTTATATCGTGGCGATCCAGAACAACCTAAAGAACTTGTCTCTCCCATGATCCCGAAGTTTTTGGGAGACAAGTTTCATTCTGAATGTGATCTCGATCCTTTGGCACTTGAGGCGGAAAGCGCGGACACCGTACGCCGATTGGCCTTAGCGAACTGGATTGCAAGCCCCAAGAATCCGCTTACACTCCGAGTAATTGCAAACCGTATATGGCAAGGCCATTTTGGAATAGGATTGGTCGAGACGTCCAATGACTTTGGGCTCAATGGAACTCCTCCATCAAATCCCGAGATACTCGATTGGTTGGCGCAGGAATTCTTGCGCGGAAACTGGTCTCTCAAGCACCTTCATCGTACGATCGTTCTTTCGCACACGTATCGTCAATCCGCAGATGCCCCTGCCGACTTGAGTCAACTAGGAAATCGCATCGACGCGCAGTCGCGACTTCTCTGGAAATTCCCACGTCGACGGTTAGAGGCGGAAGCGATTCGCGACACGATGCTGTTTGTCAGTGGGGAGCTTAGTACAACAATGTACGGACGGGGATTTGATCTATTTGAACAGCGCGGTGGTTTAAGTGGATTTAATCCTATCGAAAAGTTCCCGCAAGAAGGACTGCGTCGTATGATCTATGCGCATAAGGTTCGGCGGGAACGCGAAGCAGTTTTCGGTGCGTTCGATTGTCCTGACGCGGGCCAAAGCACGGGGCTTCGCCGAGCATCCACAACCCCTATTCAAGCCTTGAATCTGCTCAACAGCCCCTTTA
This sequence comes from Pirellula sp., assembly GCA_044344575.1. Classification (GTDB taxonomy): domain Bacteria; phylum Planctomycetota; class Planctomycetia; order Pirellulales; family Pirellulaceae; genus JBKCUI01. Next base: position 2,871 of record JBIJCS010000547.1, read on the forward strand.
CGATCGATCGATCGAGAGCTTTTGCGGAACGTTGCCGCAGCGTTGTGGGCACCGACATACCCTCGCAAATTCGCATTGCCTTTAAGCTTGCGCTGTTGCGTTCACCGACCTCGGACGAGTTAGCGGAAGCAATACCATTCGTCGAAGAGTTTGGACTCGAGTCCCTTTGCCGAACTTTGTTTAACACCAACGAATTTCTGTTTACGCCATGAGCTCTCCATTACACCCCTTGCTCGATCGGCGTGGATTCTTGCAAAATGCGTCCAGCGCCCTGAGTTCAGTCGCGCTCACAAGCCTCCTTGCAAGAGATCGATTACTGGCAACTACGCCGCAAGAGGCCGGAATCGGATTGAATCCATCCGAGATTCAACTGAACCCAAAAAATCCCTACGCACCTCGATCAGGGCATTTTGAAGGTAAAGCAAAAAATGT
>JBIJCS010000548.1:0-3294 GCA_044344575.1 Pirellula sp.
TTTACTGGATCGATGGAGTGGAGAATCGTCGTCTTGGCATTCGATTCGAAGAGAGAGGTTGTTGCAGATGAATCTTCAGCAGCGGTGGATACCTTGGTCGAATCTTCAATCGTGTTGATGCGGAGGTTCTGAAGTAAAACATGATTGACTATGCGCGATTATCGATAGGTCTTTTGCCCTTGGGTTTAGCATTTGCTGTATTGGCATTTTTGCACATGAGACGCAAGCCGACGGTGGTAACCTCTGGACAGGAGGTATTATTTTTGGGGTTTGCTATTTCGGGTTTTGCCATGATTGGTCCGATGGAGTTGTTTTTTCCGACGGCATCTTACGCGGCGCTTGGTGAGTGGGTTTGGTTTTTGCTTGCTGCGCTGTATTTCTTTTTGATTTTATTGGCTTCGATGTTGAGTCGTTCTTCGTTGACGGTGGTTGGATTGGAACCGGAGGAATTGCAATCGGCGGTGGGGGATGCGTTAGCAACCGAGGGGTTAGAATGTCGGTGGTTAGGGTATCAGTTGGAGGTCCCGGAGTTAGGAATTCGGGCAATCGTAGAGAGCAGTTACGGGTTTCGTGAAACATCGCATCTCTCGCCGTGTGGGTACAAGCAGAATGCGATGGGCTGGTATCAGCTTGAGAAACTGTTGCGAGGGAAATGGAGAGATATTGAGAAAGTGCGAGGTGTCAGCAAAGGTTCGGTGAGCTGGGTACCGATTCTTTTTTTACTGTTAGCGGGGCTTTGTTTCTTTTCGAGTTTGCTGTGGCTACTTTTTGAGGTTGAGCGATTCGAGGGGTTTGTGCTTAGGATATTTCGGTAATAGAGAATCCCGTAGGGGATTTCGTCCACGGGAGAACTGGGACCTACTGTATACGGTTTAGAGCGCGCTTTGGTTGGCGGAGGAGCTTACTGGAGCCCAGCTTTTCCGAAGCGTTTCCCATTGTTCGTTGGTGGAATCCGATTTGGTGACCTTAGGTTGAGCAAGCCATGTGGCGTTGATGTCTTGAAGGGCTTGAAGAATTTGTTGTTTATCTTTGTTTTCGCAAGCCCGACGGAGTCTTGATTTGAGGATAGCCGTAGAGTTTAAGTCTAGGGCATCGAGTTCACTTTCCATTGCGGTCAATTCATCGTTATTTCCGATAGAATCGTGGATTCTGTATTCGAGGTCGAGAAGGAAAGTGTCGGAGGTTGATTCACGTAGTCGTTGGATTGTATCAAACATTTGTTTAGCAAGGATGCGCTTACGGTCATCGGTTGGGCGGTTGTTCCAGTGTTGGAACCACATGGAGACGGCAAGTGCATCGGCTGCAATATCGCCAGGGTATCGTTGACGGAAGTTGTTGGCGAGTTGATGGTAGGCAGAGGGATCCGTGCGGAGTGCTTGGGCAATCTTGATCAACTGTTTGCTACGGTCTTGTTTGACGGTGTAGGTCGACGCTGAGAGGGCTTCCGCGGTCTCTTGATCAATGGGGTTTTTTGAGAAAATGAGTGTATCTGCGAATGGATAGCTGTCGGCGGAATCATATTCTCCAAAAGCGTCGATCCAAGCCTCGTCATTGGTCTGTACGACTTCAGTGTTCTTTTGATTTAGCATACCGACGCGGCGTCGAAAGATCACCCAATCTTTTTGAACGAGGGTACCCGAGGCGCGGCTGTAGGGGACTTCTCCTGGCAAGGGCAGAACATCGATCCACTTGACTGCTCCGTCGGTGAAGTCGAAGAGGAGTACTAAGTACCCAAAGGTTGGAGTAGTGATTCCGTAGTAAGTTTTAGTCGTTGAAGTCGAGGCTTCTTCATCGGAGGGAGCTTGGGCATCTGTTCGCTTGACTTCTTTCACGACTCGAGTATCGAGGAAGTTCTCTGTAACGGAACTTAATTCTTCGAAGGTACAGATTCGTTGGAGAGCATCACGGGTGGTTGGGTCTTCGAATACCGACTTTGGGGACCAGGGGTCGTTGAAATATCGAACAAGGACGCCGACGGTGGTTCTTTTGTTGTGTACGCCGATGATATCCCAAGCGGCTAGGCCAGAGAGTTCGGGGAGGGAAATCGAGTCGATTGGTTGCGACTTGAGGTGATCCAGAATTGAAGCAACCGAGATTTGGTCTTTGACTGCCAATCGGGAGCCTTCCGGACCGACGACCCGGTCGTCAAAGACATGTTCGTCGAGCAGGGTCCAGAACCCCTGCGAATCGTATTCGCTTCCTTTTGCGACAATCTTTTTTGAGAGTTCGCCGATTTTGTTTCCGCTGGGAACTTGGGAGAAGTCATTGACCCATGCGACGTGGTTAGCCCAATATTCTTTGGGCTTTTCTTCTTCGACCTTGACGAATTGTTTTGGATCGTATTTTGGAGCGAGCAGTCCACCTGGGGCGCGCAACGCGGGGAGGTATAGGACGATGCCTGCAACGACGGCAATCGTCGCGAGGGAGAGTATGGCTCCTGCGATAACCTTCCCGACGGTCAGTCCCTCGGAATCGAAATTGTCGTCATCGAACGCGTTTTCCCGGAGGAGTTCGCCGGCGGTTTGTCTTGCGTCCCGACGGTGATGCAAGACGGGATGGTCTTGTAGGTGTTCGGTGTGCAGTCCAGGGGCAGAAAGCCTATCGTCAACTTTCGCAGGGACTTGAAGGTTCCTGCCACACCGCGCACAGGAGATCGTCATACCGGCCATTTCTGGGGTAGTTCGAACTTGCTGACCACACAGGCAGATGACTTTACGCATGAGAAGGGGGAGGGGAAAGTCGGATCAGGGGGAGGCGAAAAGACTGGGGTGAGTCTACAGCACTCGGGAAAGGCGTTGAAGCGGTTCTTATGCGAGAATCCCAAGGTTCCCGGCCAAGTTCGCAGCTAGGTACGACGAATTGTCGCGGTTGCGTGATTGCTAAGCTGTAGTTGGTTACTTGCTGGAAAGGCAAAGCGTTTGATCATTGCGAGCCCAACGAATTGCTGGGTGGAATGGGGAGCAGGGGCTACGGACGTGATTGTTCCGGCTGGTTTTTCGTCGAGAGTAAGTTCAAGGCCATGTAGAGAGAGGTGGGAAATAGGTGGCGAATCGGGAGGGAAGGAGATTTCGATTCGGCAGAGTTTTTTTTGGACTTGGCCGAGTGCATCGAGGCGCGCGACGGTTTCTTGGCCGAGGTAACAGCCTTTTTTGAAGGAGATCGTACGGGAGTCGATATCGAGTTCTTGGGGAAGGTTCTTCTCGTCGAGATCGGCACCGAACCAAGGCCAGAAATGGAGGATACGCTCGTATTCCCAGCCGAGTCGTGAAGAGCAGTCGCTGGGGGCGAATTGTG
>JBIJCS010000094.1:0-11687 GCA_044344575.1 Pirellula sp.
ATACATACTCGCCCATCCGGTAGCACCGGTAAGATCATCACCGCTCCAGGATGACGCACGATATGGCGTTCAAGCCTTTGGCCGTCAGGTAACTCTTCGAAAACTTGTTCGACATCGAACCGCCTCGCACGAAAAAGTACCCTGCCTTTGCGAGATGCCATTCTTTTACCCCTGAAACGTACTTCCGCTTATCGATCGACTAACCAGCCAAGCCGCGAAAAGTATCTCCGTGCATGTCTTCGCTTGCATCCGACACCATACTGCGAAACTGCATCAAAAATGCATCCTCGGTGGAATCCTCGTAGAAATTCCTTAAGACACCCGTCGCCCTAAACCCAAGACTTTTGAAGAATAATTGCGCCGCGAGATTCGTCTCGCGTACCTCCAAAATAATCCGGTTACGCCGCTGATACGCGAGCTTGGACACAAGCTTCTGAACCATAGCACTCCCAACAGATTGCCTTCGGTAGTCTGGATGAACTGCAAACGACAACACATGGATCCGTGTCCTCTGCATTTCATAAATCATGAATCCTACAACCTGCTCCGCATACTCCGCTACCATCCCGATGCAGTCGCGTTGACGCAAACAACGCACAAATTCGTCTTCCGTCCAAGGAAACTCGAAACTCGCCGATTCAATTCCCATTACCGACGGCAAGTCTCGCCGAATCATCCAACGAATGTGTACGGTCTGTTTGATACTGGCCATTTTCGACATCGATTCGGTCCCTTCGATCCCCGTTGGAGTGTTTGATCCAAGCAACAAGACTACCAAATTCGACCACATTGCTCCAAGACGAGTTCGCTGGGCGTTTCTTCATAATCAAGAAAACCAGCCCCCAAAAAATAATCCTTCAAACGGGCCCGCTACCCCTTTAACCAGCCCCCTTCGAATGCCCTTTTCCATGAAGCGAGCACGTCCCCTCGTCGCACTCCACTCCCGCCAAACGGTAACGCCGCGCGGCAACCAAGCGATAAAGCCAAGCCCAAACCGGCCGCGAAAACGGAAAATAGAGGAATGGAACCAGTGGCCAGAGCAACGGTAGATGGAGGCTCAAATAGCGCAACGCATCCGCTCCACCAAACTGCGTGCCCTCCGGTGCAACGACCCACATCTGCTCCATCAACTGCTCATACGTTAGATCCGGATATCGAACGGAAACCTCAGGGGAATGTAGCGATACGAATTCTAAGAAACCTCGTCGATCAAGCCGACGTAAATGCGCAATCTGGCCGATGCAAAATTTACACCGCCCATCATAGAGGACCGTAGCAACCCTTCTGTGAATTCCCGGATTCTCCATCGCGATCCGCCTCCAAAGTTACTTATCCCTCAATCAAGTTCCGACGAGCTCTGTACCTTGCCAGCCATTGTTCCAACGAAACCAGCAACGCTCGGCCTAGGACTCAAACTCCTTCGCCCCCTTAACATAAAACCGAATCCCTACACCACATTCTAACCGGCGACCCGACCTGTCGAGCAAAAATGCACCAAAGTCCTCGGTTTCTATCCCCTTACCCTCCCCACCGCCTCGCCCCATCTCCATCCGCAACTCTTTCGTAGAAACCAATTCACTGTGGCTCGTCAGTACTACACCCATCGCCTGCTCACCCAGGAGCCCCCAACAATCGCGCATCAAAGGGACTAAGTCGCGATGAATCTCCCAAGCCTCCCCACGCCGTCCATGTCCGTAACTCGGAGGATCCAACAGCACAAGATCATAACGACTCCCTCGCTTCAACTCCCTCGATACATAACGCCTCGCGTCCTCGACGATCCAACGAATCGGCAACCGACCCATCTCACTCTTCTCAGCATTCTCACGCCCCCATTGCACCGCATGACGCATCGCGTCCACATGCGTTACCTCCGCACCACATTTAGCCATCCACAATGTCGTCGCCCCCGTGTAGGCAAACAGATGCAAAATGCGTGTACCTAAACCTCGATCTCGACGCGCCGCAATCAACCGCTCAAACCACCCCCACTGCTGCCAATGCTCAGGAAAGACTCCCAACTGCCCGGTCCGCTGCGGTTGTATCCTCAAAACCATCCCGGCGACCCGACAATCCCATCCCTCCTCCCAATTCCATTCCTCAACTCCGGAAACTCGCCAACCGCCTCCCTTGGCATTCATGCGCTCGCCGACGTAGATTAGCTCTGCTGATTCCCAGAGCCCCGGCTGCGATTTCTCCAAGCGTTTCCCAAGTGCAGGGCGATCCACAAGTCGACAACCAAAGCGTTCTAGCTTCCTTCCACCACCAAAGTCCAACAATTCGTAACCTTCACTAGCCCCTGTTTGCACAACCTTCATTCCCTTCGCTCGCGTTGTCCCTTGAGAAAAGACGCATTTCAACCTATGATTCCGTTTCTAGTATATGCGATCAGGCATTCCTTAGTGCTCCCGCATCCCCACCCCTATCGATCACCCTAGCGAGTCTCTCTACTAATGCGGCACGTTTTATCCGCAACCGTCCAAAACGTTCCGGGTGTTTTGGCGCACATTTCTGGCATGCTGGCATCCCGCGGTTACAACATCGACTCCCTAGCAGTCGGTGAAACCGAAATCGAGGGACTCTCGCGAATGACCTTTGTCGTCCGCGGCGATGATCGTATCGTCGAGCAAATTCGTAAACAACTCGAGAAGATTGTCACGGTCGTCTCCGTCCAAGATATCAGCTCCAATGACTACGTCGAACGCGACCTGATGCTCATCAAAGTCGCGGCACCCTCAGGAACCAAACGAAGCGAAATCCGAGAACTTGCAGATATCTTCCGCGCCAGAATCGTCGACGTCGGTCCTGAAGAACTCATGATCGAAATTTCCGGACGCGAAAACAAAATCCAAGCCTTCATCGAACGCATGCGACCCTACGACATCAAAGAACTAGTTCGCACCGGGCGAATCGCAATGATACGAGGTAGCAACCCCAATACTCTCCTCGATCCCTCGAACTCCTAGTTTCCAATCAACGCGTAAACGAAACTCTTGGCTCGAACGACCTAGCATTGACTCTGGCATCTTTTACTAAACACTTCCTCTTTTTCATCCTTTCCACACAGCATGAACGCAAAGATTTATTACGATAACGACGCGGATCTTTCCAATCTTAAGGGCAAGACAATCGCTATCCTCGGTTACGGCTCCCAAGGTCACGCGCAAGCCCAAAATTTGCGAGACAGCGGCTGTAAAGTAATCATCGGACAACGCCCCGGTAGCAAGAACTACGACCTCGCCGTTAGCCACGGTTTCCAACCCCTCGAAATCGACGAAGCCAGCAAGCAAGCAGACATCATCAACGTCCTACTACCGGACGAAGTCCAAGGGGATTTGTTCCGTTCCCACATCAAACCCAACCTCTCCCCAGGTAACGTTCTGATGTGCTCGCACGGCTTTAATCTTCACTTCGGCCAAATTGAACCGCCCAAGGGCGTCGACACCCTCCTCGTTGCTCCTAAAGGCCCTGGCCACTTGGTCCGCAGCGAATACACCAAAGGGGGTGGTGTCCCGTGCTTGATCGCTCTCGGTGCCGGTGCGTCGGAAACAACCAAGAAAATTGGACTAGCTTACGCCAAAGGAATCGGCGGAACACGCGGTGGTGTCATCGAGACAACCATCGCCGAAGAAACAGAAACCGACTTGTTCGGCGAACAAGTCGTCCTGTGCGGTGGCGTAAGCGAACTGGTTAAGGCAGGCTTTGAAACACTCGTCGAAGCCGGTTACCAACCAGAAATGGCGTACTTCGAATGCATGCACGAACTCAAGCTCATCGTTGACTTGCTCTACCAAGGTGGCTTGAACTACATGCGTTACAGCATTTCAAACACCGCTGAATTTGGCGACTACACCCGCGGACCGCGAATCATCACCCCCGAAACCAAAAAGGAAATGAAGAAAATCCTCCGCGAAATACAAACCGGCCAATTCGCAAAAGAATGGATCCTGGAAAACAAAGCCGGAGCACCAGCTTTCAAAGCCTCCCGCCGTCTCGAACGAAAACATCAAATCGAACAAGTCGGCCAGAAGCTCAGAAGTCTCATGAAGTGGATCGACGCCAAAGTCGTCGAATAAAACAGGTCGGTGCCACTCGCTGGTAGCACTTTCCATCCTAAAATGACAAGACGCCGACTCGATGCTTGTTGGTTCATCGAATCGGCGTCCGCCTTTTATCGTCTCTCGCCATGCACGCTAATGCCTATGCGGCCCTGCGGTTCTGATCGACTCGTACACCCTTGGGCAACCGACTCGATTCCAAATCTGTAACCTCTAATTCTCGCCGCAAGATCCTAACATCGCTCGGTGCTTCCACCCCAATGCGAACCTTGTCTCCCTGAATCCGAACAATCGTCAAAACGACGTCGTCTCCTAAATAAATCCTCTCGGATTCCTTCCTCGATAAGATCAACATTTCCAATTCCGTTCTGTTTCAATGGATCCCCGACGAGATCTACATGCTACTCGCTATGCCACCACAGGATCCGCTACGCAACTACAGGTATTAAATCCCTGACACATCGCGTTTCATAGCGCTGCCCCGTCGAATCGTAAAATAACACCCTCGCAGTCGCAAAATCCAACACTGCGGTCAGTCGAATACTGCGAGGACCATGCAAACAATAAAAAACCCCACAAGGACTACCTTGCTTGTGTAACCAACGCTCTGTGAAAGGAAACGCATTGGGTAGCAATTGATGCGTACGACAAAGCTCTTCCAATACTACATCACGTACACTGCTAAAGTCTGGCAATTTCATAAACCCTATTCGCTAGAGAAATTTCGCTTCGAAAAAGTGATTACCCGAATAGCCATGATCTAGATGCTTGCGGACTCATTCCACATCGGCAGGCCTTTGTATCGGCAACTCCTCCCATTCCCTTCGCTGGAACTTCATCTTCCATCCAACGGATTCTTTTCCCTCAACCGCAATCCTTGCACGGTTGATCCAAGCCGATTACACGGAGCATGCCACACCTCGCCCCGCTTACCAAATCAGAATCTAATAAATTTTCTTAAGATCCAATCACTTCGAAAAGCGAGGCTCGCGCCATACCACTCTCGATCCTACCTTCAGCTTACCTCCCACCACGACCTGCATCCGCATCCGCTTGTTCGGCTGCACATTCGCCTCGATATCCATTCCCTGCTGACCAGCACCTAATTCCTGACGGAAAGCAATCTGATCATCTACCCATACTTCCACTTTCACCGCAGAAGCCAAATCCGATTCCGCCACTCGCTCAATTCTCGAGCGAAACTTGCTCATCCCGTCAGGAACTCGAATCACTAACTCACCCGGACCAGGAAACAACAAATCTCTCCTTCCATCGCGTTGCATGACCCACTTCGGTAGCTCACTCTTCGATAACACAGCATCAAACGCACCAAAACTCAGCTTGCTCTGACTTCGTACTTCCAACATCTCTAACGAAGAAGCCAAGGCTACCTTTCCTTGCCCACAATCGATCGACGCAAACAACTGCGAGGGTATTGATACGGTTCCTTCCCAAGCACCCTGCACTTCGATCATCTCTCCGACTCGCTGCACCGATGAACCAACGATTTGCGATCCATCCAACAACTCGACTCTATACCCCCCCTGTGTGATTCCCTTTCCATCACCGTCCTTGCGGTACCATAATATTCCAGCCAACTTTTCAAACCCGGCCTCAACAATTTGTCCATCCACATCAAATGAGACCTTCCCCTCCCGAATCTCACGCACGATTCCGTCGATTCGGTCCAAGGCACCACCCGGTCGCACTACGATCAATGCATCCGCCGTCCTTGTATCCTTACGGAAACTCGCCCAAGCCGCCTCGGCATTTGTATCGAGCGACCTTAGCCTCATCGACTCAATCTCGCCCCGAAAGAGCATCGCCTCCTGTTGGTCCCTCAGTCGCAATTGCCATTGCTTGTCCTTTCCCTCTACCCCCTGAACCATCAATCGGGTTCCATCCGTCCCCAACACTTCGATCCCACCTTCACCCTCACCCACGGATCGATCCACTCCCAACCGGACTACCTTCAACAATAAGTCCGCCGGAATTCGCTTCTCGCCCTCCTGCGTACCAAGCAATAACCCCTTGTCATCGATTGCCTGAAAATCACCCTGCAACGTCTTGCCTTCCAAGTCCTCGATTGCAACAGATATCTTGCCACTCCCAGACTCCTGGGAATAGACCGCAACCTCGAACGCGCCCACCGCGTAGTTGAACAACAAACATCCAACGAAGAAACTTCTGCAGACTATTCTACGCGTGTTCATGCTGCCCCGATTCTATTGAATTCCTTCTTCGCCCCACCCAACCCTTTGCACCATCGTACAGCACCCGTCTCCTCTCGCAAGCACTCATACCCCGGTCGTTTTCGAAGCCACGGTCTTCATCGACGCTCCGTGTCCAATTGCGTCCGCTCAAGGACCTGTACCATCTCCTTTAGTTGATTCATTTCGTATGACGAAAAGTCGAGCCGGAACGCTAATCGTGCAGACCTTTCCCCAGCCGTATCGTCGGAGCGCACTTCGCTATACGAGATCGCCTTGTTGCCGACTGCTTTGCCTGCGAAAAATGCAATAGGTACCCGCGTTTCCTACCCGGCGTTAAACCCTCAAACGCCTCGCCGAGCTTAGGATCGTCCCGGAATGCTTCGAGCAACTCCTCAGGATAAGTTATCGCCTCGGCATGTTCCCGCTTCTGCTTCGGTGCTCTGGCCTGAGCCATAGCTTGCTCAAGCAACCCTTGGATGGCTTGCGCACATCGCTCAATCTGCGTTAACGATGTAAACCGTATCACTCGGCCGTCTTGGCTATTGGGCCCAGGCAACTCCAACAACTCATGCGGATCCTTCAATTGAGCCCCATCAAAGAAGCTCAAGACGCAAGCCTCCTTGAGCGCAGCGACCATCGCAACATTTCGTCCCTCCGAGGTGTAGCATGGACAACTCCACTTGATCTCTTCCGTCAGCCCACTTCCAAGCACAATTGCTCGCAACGCCCTCAATTCCTCCGTCCAACGATGCACTTTACACTCGGGAGTTCCACCCAATGCACACCGCATACACCCTGTCTGTAAGTAGTCGTCAACGGTATGCACCTCCACCTTCTTTCCAGTACATCCCTTTCCTGGCTTTTGCGTCGAATCCCCATCCGTCCTTTTCTTTCCGTCCGCCATGGTTAACCTCACGCGTTTTCAAAAGCTCGATCCATTACCGATGCGCCCCGCTCTCCAATCGCCCCTCTTCTAGCCTACCCTCAATTCTTGTGTACGATAGACCGCCAAGGAGAAGTTACGATGAGAGAAAACGTCAAGGCAACGTGGATTCTTGCTGGAAAACGCACCCCGATCGGGAAGTTTCTTGGCGATTTCACACAACACCCTGCTCCGGAACTTGCGGCAGCCTGCGTACAAGCAACGCTCCAGCGTAGCAACTGCCCAACCGAAAACATTGGCGAACTGATCTTTGGAAATGTTCTCTCCGCCGGGATCGGCCAAGCCCCCGCACGGCAGGTGGTTCATGCCGCGAAACTACCCAACAACATCGGTGCCGCTAGTGTTAATAAAGTATGTGGCTCGGGTCTCTACGCCGTCATGCTAGCCGCACGAGCAATCCAAGCCGGATGTTACGATGCAGCCATCGCAGGTGGCATGGAAAGCATGAGCCAAGCTCCTCATCTTCTTAGAAATGCTCGACAAGGTTGGAAGTACGGCTCTGAGCAACTCTTCGACACGATCGAATACGACGGACTAACTTGCGCTCAAGGTAAATCGCTCATGGGGAACTATGCCGAACGACTCGCTGAGCAAATTGGCATCACTCGCTCCGAACAAGATCAGTGGGCGCATCAAAGCCATCACAGAGCATTGACAGCGCAATCCCAAGGATCGTTCGGCGAGGAAATGGTCCCAATCCAACTTACCAATGGATCTTTTGTCCAAAATGATGCAGGACCACGTCCCGATTCGACTCCTGAAAAACTCGCGAGACTGAAACCAGCTTTTGCACCCAATGGTACAGTCACGCCCGGGAATGCGTCCTCCCTGAGCGACGGAGCCGCTTCCCTACTCGTCGTCAATGAGACGCTCCTTAGCTCGCTCCCTCCTCAAGATTCCTTTCGAATCATCACCACCTCAGTTGCAAGTATCGCTCCTGCGGACTTATTTCTCGCACCGGTCTTCGCCATCCAAAAAGCTTTGTATCAATCCAGATATTCCCTCGAAGACATCGATCTCATCGAAATCAATGAAGCCTTCGCTGCACAAACCATCGCTTGCATCCGCGAACTGAAAGCCGATCCACAACGCGTCAATATTCACGGCGGTGCCATCGCTCTCGGGCACCCTATCGGCTGCAGTGGCGCACGAATCCTCGTTACGCTTATGCATGCTCTTTCGCATCACCGCCTCCAACGCGGTATCGCCGCACTTTGTCTCGGTGGCGGCGAAGCTGTCGCAATCCTTATCGAGCGATCTGCCTAGTCGCTCCCCTGATTCGCGTCCCTTTTTTCGAGTACGAGTACCATATCCTTATGCGGCTTGATAGGCATCTTCTTCAACACGCCCCAACATCTCTTCTTCAGTAAATGTCAAAGCGACATAGAATCGGTACAGTAACGGCACCATCAACAACACGAGTAACGTAGAAGCGATTAAACCAAAGGCTAAACTTGTCGCCATCGGTATCAACGCTTGCGCCTGAAAGGACTTCTCAAGCAACATCGGCAGCAATCCAGCCACCGTTGTTACGCTCGTTAAAAACACTGCTCGCAATCGCCGCGATCCTGCCGTCACAATCGCTTCTACAGGTGGCATCCCCTTGCGAATACACTGATTGATAAAATCAACCAACACGATCGAGTCATTCACGACCACTCCAGCCAAAGTTACCATCCCAAACATACTAAAGAGTGTCAGGGGTAGCGACATAATCGCATGACCGAAAATTGCACCTACCATTCCAAAAGGTACGATCGCAAGAACAATCCAAGGCTGCAGATAGGAGCGAAACTCAAACACTAACAAGAGGTACATCGCTGCCATCGCAACCGCAAATCCTATTGCAAGGCTCATGAACGACTCACGTGTCTCCTCCTGCTGGCCCTCCCATCGGAATCGCAACTCGGGGTACTTCGAACGGAAATCCTTTTCCAAAGATTCTCGCAAATCCGCCGCAATCGTCGATGCATTCGCTTTTGTCGTGTCTAGCTCCGAAGAAATCGTTACTGATCGCATCTGATCCAATCGATTGATCTCAGAATATCCCTGCGTAACTTTGATATCCGCCAACTCGGCAATTGGTCTTTCTATCCCATCTGGCCCTCGAACGCGAAGGTCCTGAAAATCCGCCAAGGAGCGGCGTTCGGAGAGCGGATGGCGGACCATCAACTTCACTTCATGACGCCCACGTTGCAGTCGCATCACCTCAGAACCATAGTAAGCACTGCGAATCGCTTCACTCAATTCGTCCTGCTTCAACCCCAACGACTTCGCTTGATCGCGGATCGTAAATTGAAACTCCGTTTTTCCAGGATTGGAATCATCGCGGATGTCATACACCCCAGCGTACGTAACCAACTTCGCCTTGGCCTCTTCTACCGCCATTTCCAAATCTCGCACATTCTCTCGCGGTGCCAAAATTTTAAACTCTAATGGCTTGCCACCAGGTCCAATATTCGCCGCCTGAAAATTCACTCGCTCCGCTCCCGGAAATACACCCGCCTCCTCCCGCCACCAACGTATCAACTGCTCGCTCGTGACATTTCTTAATGTCGCATCATGGATCTCAGCTTGCACCTGCGCAACGTGAGAACCCGAGACCCGATCACCTGCCCCCTGATTACCCGCTTCCGCAGATCCTACCCGCAAAAAGGTCAAGCGAACCGGCCCGCGTGGTGAAGTACTATCCGCTGGTGCCGGCGTCTTTGACGTCCCGGCTTTTTCTTCTTCATCCGCAATCCGCTCGGAAATCGTTCGTAACGCTTGCTCCATCCGGCGAGCCGCTGCAGTCGTAATGTCCGCAGGTGTACCATCCGGATAGACCACCTGACCGACAATCGTCTTCCCATCCAAGCTAGGGAAAAACTCAAAAGGCACACTTCCTGATCGCACCATCCCTACCGCTAAACAGACGACCGAGAATCCAATCGCAACTGGCAGTAACGGATAAGCCAAAAACGTTCGCAACAAACGTCCGTAAAACTGCTCTCCAAACCAATCCAATGCCGCATTGTTAAAAGTCGATACGCGATCGAGTACTCGTTCCAGCCATAGAACAGGTACCATCAGCATGTGCCGTAACTTCTCCACGAATGACTTTGCAGTACGCTCTTCATGCGACAAATGTCCAGGCAACGCAATCGATGCTTCAATCAGCGAAATAGAAAGCATCAAAATAATGGCAACTGGCATAATCGCAATGAACTTACCCATCACCCCAGAAACATAAAACAACGGTACGAACGCAATCATCGTGGTGGCAACACTCGAAAACACACTCGGCAAGACCTCGGCTGCCCCATCAATCGCCGCTTGAAGATTGCTCTTCCCCATCGAACGATGCGCAAAAATATTCTCGCCAATTACAATCGCATCGTCCACGACAATCCCAACAGCCATCAAAAACGCAAACATGGATAACATGTTGAGCGTCTCGCCCATCGCATACAGCCCAATCCCCGCCCCCAAGACACTAATAGGAATCCCCATCGCAACCCAAAATGCGAGTCGCAAATTCAAGAACAACGCAAGGAGCAGAAAGACGATCAAGCCACCTTGAAGCCCATTCTCCCGAAGCATCCGAATGCGGTCCCGAACGTCAACACTCTCATCTCCCCAAGCAATCAACGAATACCCATCCGGTACGGGATACTCACGAACCAGTTTCTGTACTTCGTCCGATATGTTGAGCAAATCCTCACTACTCGTCCGCTCAATCGTGATGACCATCGCCGGTCGACCATTGATCTCGTTCAAGGCCGCCACGTCGTCGAATTCATCGCGAACGACACCAATATCTCCGACCGTCAGAATCACTCCGTTGGATTGCGTAATCAATGGTAACTTTGCAATCTCTTCTCCAATCTCACGCTTGTTCTTGCCCCGCAGCAATATCTCTTGACCGTCACTGCGTATTTGCCCCGATGGTAACTCCATGTTCTCCTTGCGAATAATGTTCGCTACCTGAGACAATGTCATTCCATACTGCCGCAACGTATCCTCGCTCACTTCGACATCAATCTGATATGGCTTGACATTCAAAATCTGTGCTTGCGAGACGTTCGGCAACTCGATCAATCGATCTCGCACGTTCTCTGCGAAATTTCGTATCCTTTGCTCTGTTTGACTGTCCCCTCCCTTTGGCCCTAACACCGCAACACGAATCGCGGGCGTTCGAAATGTCACCTGCTCAACCGTCGGCTTTTCACTCCGTTCAGGAAAAAAGACACTGATCCGGTCCACAGCAGAACGTACTTCCGACAAGACCTTCTGGACATCTTTGACGTTCGGTTCCAACTGAATCAGCGAAAAACCAGATCCCTCTCGACAAATGCTCGTTAGTTTCTTTATCCCGGATAACGATTGAACCGATTCCTCGATCTTCTGACAAATTCCACTCTCCACCTCATCCGGTGTCGCTCCCGGATAGGGAACCGTCACCAAAATCACCTCAAGCTGAAACTCGGGAAA
>JBIJCS010000095.1:0-11685 GCA_044344575.1 Pirellula sp.
CGGTGGAGATTTTCCTGGCCACATCCACCGCTTGGCAGCGGGTGGCTACGATGGGATGACGGTGGAGGTTTTCCTAGCCACTTCCACCGCTTGGCAGCGGGTGGCTACGGGGAATTGAGAATTGAGAATTGAGGGTAGCCACCGTTCGCCAGACGGTGGAGGTTTTCCTAGCCACGTCCACCGCTTGGCAGCGGGTGGCTACGATGGGATGACGGTGGAGGTTTTCCTAGCCACGTCCACCGCTTGGCAGCGGGTGGCTACGATGGGATGACGGTGGAGGTTTTCCTGGCCACGTCCACCGCTTGGCAGCGGGTGGCTACGATGGGATGACGGTGGAGGTTTTCCTGGCTACGTCCACCGCTTGGCAGCGGGTGGCTACGATGGGATGACGGTGGAGGTTTTCCTGGCTACATCCACCGCTTGGCAGCGGGTGGCTACGATGGGTGTAGCCACCGTTCGCCAGACGGTGGAGATTTTCCTGGCGACGTCCACCGCTTGGCAGCGGGAGTTACAGTTTGCTCGCTTTACTTGAACGGGGTTCATCTGTAGGACGAATCGATTCCCTTCTGTTCTGCAAGAAATTGCGCGTAGTACTTTTGCGAGATACTTTCGACGATTCGTCGATAATGTTCGATCGCTTCGAGCAGTTGTGTAGAGTCTGGCAATTGGATAATAAACGCGAGTTGCGAAAGCTCCACTGCATCCGTTGGGATATCATGCCGATTTTTGGTATTCATCAATCGCAAACCCGATTCCACACCGCGAAGAAAGTAATAAGCGTCCCGCAATTGCAAAGCATCAATCGATGATAAAATACCATTTTTGCGCAAGGCTTCGAGACGCTCGATGGTGCCTCGCAACCATGGATACGACGTTCGATGCAAGTGCTTTGCGTAAAACAAATGCGTTAATGTTTCAACATCCAACGTACCCCCCCAACCCCGTTTGATGTTTTGTTCGCTTGCAGTCTCCTCCAAAGCTCTGCGCCATTGGATCAACCGCATACTTTCATCTTTACTCCAACGTATCCGGTGTGTTAGCGTTTCGATCGTCGCTTCGAACCGATTGACAAAATCTTCATCGCCCAGAACTCGCGCAGTTAGAAATGCGACTCGTTGTTCGATCCCTTCCGTGCGATTTATCCAATCGTGGCTTTCTAGATACTCAACGAAGTGCTTGGTGGACCAAGCCAACAGTGCCGAACGATTCAGCGAAAAATCCCATGGTTTGAGCTCAAACAATCGTCCATGCCCAGTGATTCGATTTGCGGTTTGGAATAATCGTTGTGCGACTTTATGAAAGAACAGTCCGCACGCTTCTGGTTGTTCTGAATCAAACACAACCACAATCGAAGCGTCGCTGTGATAATTCGGTTCCCTTGCAGCAAATTTCCCTAATACGACCAATCCGTAAGGGATCGGTTTACCGTCTTTTCCGCGAGGAATCTCCATCTCTTTGGCAACGTCCGCAAAAGCATCCCGGAATAGACGCAGCATGCAGACTTCGTGAACATCGGATAATGCACGGTGTGTTTCGGAGACACTTTCCTTGCCCAAGATATCTCGCACGCCGATGGCTAAATGCATTGCGTTGCGGAATGCCAGCGTCACCTTCAACGGATCACCGGGACTTTTGCGCAGTTCTTCTAAGGTCTTGGTCAATTGAGCTAAATCCGGCAAGGATTCTAGCATGAGAGAATCGAGCAGATCATCAATCATGCCGGGATTGCTCAATAAGATTTGAACGAGATAGGGACTCGAGCCGCAGAGTCGAACGTAGAGATCCATCGATGGCGTATGGCTGGCAAATAACTCCCATAGTACCCCTCGACACCCCAGCGATCGGGATGTCGAAATGAGATGATGCATGGTGCTAGTGGGGGATGGTGTTGCTAGGACCCGCTCTACCAAACGGTCTGCAATCCGGGCTAAGTGATAGCGACAAGTTCGGGATGAAAGAACGCGGCTTTCTTCGTTTGCTAATTCCTGTAAACCTTCCACGAGTGTTTGTTGTATCTGTTTTGGAATTACGACGGAGAAATTCTTAGCGTCGCGAACTCCACACAAGACCATTCCGGCGACTTCGTTACGGACAAAGGGCTCACTAGCTAAGTATTCCTCTGCCCAACGTTCGCATAGAGCGAACCATTCCATCCATTCCTGTCGCGGGATCGACAGAATTCCATCATCACTTTGCTGTAACTTTTGGGACCAAACCGTGGCAATCGATGCTAGTGGCGCAAGCCATGGAAGGCGCGAACTAATCGCTTTCCATGCATCCTCTCGCGTTTGCAATCCATGTACCATCTGTATCACAGCGCGTACCCAAACCAGTGCCCGACGGACATCCTCGCCAGGGACGTGTATCCCACCATCTGGATTCAGCAGAACTCCCTCGCTCGATGGTTTCTCTGCAAAATACTTCGCAAGTGATCGCAAAGCGTAATGGTAGATACCACCCAAATAAGCCGAGTCGAGTTGCGTTCGAAACCGAGGAAAAATCAGCTCTTCGACTTCGCTGAAGAATGCGTTCGCTACTTCGTTGTTTCCCGCTACAAATTTTGCTCCGAGCAATTCTGGCAGTTCCATCGCGGAAGCTTGTGCGGGCAACGCATCTACATAGTGTCGCCAGTTCGATATTTTACGGGAGGAGGATCGTGTACCGCGATTGAGCAGTGGCCATTGAAGCGAAATCGCGTTACCAGAAGCCATTTCGATCAACTCTTCGAATCGCTCCACGGAGCGAGCCACCTCAAGGTCATCGTGCAGCGTCAATGAGGAGTGTATCCCAAATAGTTGCCAAATTTCCTTGCCCGTCGTAGAGCAACTGACGCCTCCAGTGCCATTTCCCAACACAAACAACGCGACGCTTTGGTTTGGATTGCCAATTTGCCCAATTCGATTGCGATGCGAAACGTTCCATGCCAGGCGAAAGAATTCTTGTCGCGCCGGCAGGTCTCGGCTTGCCAAATAAGCTTGCCGCAGGTGCGGAAGGAGGCCAGAGGGATTAGAAGCTAAGCGTTGCACAGATCGATTGCGCCCGGACCAAGTTCGAAGTGTTCGACGAAATTTCCAACGAGGAATGCTCTGCAGTCGGAATAACCGAATCGGGAATAACTGCAGCCGGAATAACCGCAGAGCGAATTACCGCAATCGGAAGGGCATACCGGCACTTTCTGCGATTTGAGAATCACCAAAGTCCACTTCGTGAACGAGCAGTTCCTCAGGAAATTCTGGGCCCCGTTCTAGCCAAAGTGGGCCTTGGGAATCCCCTGCGGCATTCCCACCCGTTTGCTCGCCAGAGGTTGGAGTTCCATCCCCTTGGGAAGCGATCACTCCATGATACCTCGTAAGCTCCAAAGTCGCTAGGAAGGTCGCAACGAGAGCACTTTTGTGCATTCCCGGTTCAAAAAACTCGTGCAATTCGACCCGTTCTCCACTGGCGAGCCGGCGATGAATCCGCTGCATGTAGACGTGAATGGGTGTGTCGTCATATCGAATTTCCTGTACCGGTGGTTTGTGCCGCGATTTTAAAATCCGACCGAATGCGCTTACAAGATCCCACACCTCAATGCGAGCGATGGGAACTTCACTCGTAGCTGTACGTTTCCGTGGTGGATTCGCGAACAATCGCCCATAACGCAGTTGCCAGACGCGACTTTGTTCATCGAGCATGCAAGCCAGATCGCGGAATCGCTTGTACTGGATCAAACGATCGACTAGTCCTTCCCCAAACGACTCTTGTGTCTCTTCGCCGTCGACTTCGTCATCGAGTTTGGTTGGCAGTACACGCTCGGCTTTGTACTCAATTAATTGACTAATCACATCGATGAACTCGGAGATGTTCTCCAAATCCAATTCGGCTAAGATCCCTACAAATTCTGCGTATTGCTTAGTAATTCTCGCCAGTTCGATCGATTCGATATCGAGTTCGTCACGCCGGATCAAGTACAGCAGTAGATCCAGCGGTCCATGATAACTCGGTAAATCGACATCGAAGGCGACCATTTAGCGTGTGAGCCCTGCCGAGAATTGGAAAACTTGTCGCTCGTCGTTTGCACCATAGGCGACTGGAACGGCGAAGTCGAATGCCAATGGGGCAGGTCCAAGAGCAGGAATTGCAACGCGGAACCCTAGACCTGGTGCAACGCGGAATTCATCCCAATTGATTTCAATGTTTCTCTCGACTGTACCGTAGTCTACGAAGGCCACCATGCGCAGCATGTCGTCGGCAGTGATAGGAAACATGTATTCAAAGGTTCCCAGGAACTGAAAGCGACCGCCGACTTGAACCCCATTTTCCACTGGCCCTGCGCCACGGAATTGGAAGCCCCGCAACGTTGTAAAACCACCTGCAAAAAAGTTTTCAAACAAAGGCTGGTCTGTTCCGGCGAATCCAGTCCGAATTGCGGATGTAAAGGTATGCCGACCCGTCCCGTCCGCTCGTTCACGAACTAAGAAGTACTTGCTGTAGTTGACTTGCCCGCGAGGGAAGTCAAACTCACCGAAGACTTGGTCGTAGATCAATTCGAGCAAGTGACCTTCTGTAGGAATGAATGGGCTATCCCGTGTATTGTGGGCTAAACGGAATCTTGCGGTGTACAAGTCATTGCTACCCAGGACTTGTTCGAGGGCATCGACCCCTCGTACTCTCGGACTGAACACTTTGACATCTTCGCCTCGCAATTCTGTAGAGACTGACAAATCTGGAGTGATGTCATACCCCAACGCGACTCGACCACCGAGTCGCTGCTCCGACCAATCCTGATAAAAACGGGTGAAGTAAAAGCCACCGACGGACAGGCTAAAGGGAGAGTATCCAAAGAGGTTGGGTTCGGTCCAGTTCAGCGTGTAGCGTTGCACTTGATTCCCCGGTACCAACTCAACGCGGAAATTTTGGCCCGCTCCACGGAAGGCACCATTAAAAAGATCGCTCGGACGTCCAGGTAAGCGGAACAAATCAAAGTTGCGCTCTTCCATGATGACTTGGCCAGCGACACCCAAGTCGCTATTGACCGATCCACCTACCGAAAAGCGGCCTGTTTGACCTTCGGATACATACACGTCGATTGGTACATCCCGAATTGCTGGATTGTAGCCGAAGGGAGGTGCGCCGGTGAATCCAAGGGCAGGATCGACTTGCCAAGGTTGATTCAGTGGGGGCATCGGCTGATTCTGCAATCCGGGTGCCAAGGGGGGCTGTGTGGCGTAGGGATTAAACATCGGTTGCGGTGCTACCGACTGTTGCCCCGGTTGCGCGTAAGGTTGTGCATAGGGTTGCGCCGCGGGTTGTTGATAAGGTTGTGCGTAAGGTTGTTGATAGGGTTGCTGCGGCAATCCATTGATTGGCGGTACGGGTGTCCCACCGATTTGACCAAAAGCGGGACCGCAAGATCCAGCAATCAGCATCACGATCGCGATCGCGATGCTGCTCGCAAGTGCAAAACGAATCGTTTGCCATACTCGGCTTCGCGTGTGAGGTTTAGGGTTTATCGACTGCGTAGGTTGGGTCATGCTCGTTCGTTCTTTACCGTATGGAGTCATCCAAACCTGCCACGGGCTGCACCTCAATACGAGGTAGCTCCCCACGCGTCGGATCCGTGTTGAAGATCGTGGAATACATCAAGCGTCGCTTGCCGTCATCCAATTCTCGTTTGTCGATTGTGTCACCAGGGCGCAGGTTGCGCAAGGGTTGTAGGACGACGTGACGCTTGGTAAAGTCGCCGTCAATGTGGACTCGTATATCGCTTGCACGATAAATGTCTCCCTCCTTGACCTTGTAGACGATGTCCACCATCCGTTTCTCCGGTTGGTAAATGACCTCTCCCTCCACCTCGCAGTATATATGACCTTGCGCCCCGTAGACGTCTAATAGCAACCGCTCATCCTGCAATTTCTTGTTCAATAAAAACGGCTCGTTCGCCTTGAGTTTCATGTGTGGCAAAAGCTCGTCCGGCGAATAGCGTTCCAATCCAGAGATCGATACGGAGGCAACTCCATAACGGTCTCCTTCGTAAATCACAAATGTGACATCGACAAAGTCCCCTTCCTCGACATACGCCTTCTGGAACTCAACCTTGGCGTCAAAGTACCCTAACGAGCGGTAATACCCCAACAGCCCATCGCGATCTTCTGCTAGCTTCAGATCGGAGCAGATGTTTCCAACATACTTCGTGATCCCATACCGAGCATCCCGACTATTAATCCGTTTCTTGAGCAACTCACTACTAAAGGCTTCATTCCCGACAAAGGAAATCGAGTTGAGTCTCTCTACCGGACCTTCATTGATCAAGAAATGAACTTCGCGTTCCCCAGGTTTCAATCCCTTGACCACTTGTACGTCGACCTGATTCATCCCTTTGTCTTGATACAATTCGATCAATCGTCCTCGAGCGGAATTGACCGAAATCGGATCGAGTGCGTCACCCTTCTGCAATCCCGAATGTTTTCGCAAAGGTCCTTCGTTGAGTCGCTCATTCCCGAGAAACTCTACCGCTTTGATGATCGGCCGTTCCGATACGATTAACCTCAAATGTACTCCTTCGGGGGTCTCATCGATGTAGGAATCAATTTTGCGAAACAAATTCGAGCGATACAGCGCACTCATGTCACGATTGAATGTCTCTTTGTCAAAGGGACGATCTTCTCGCGACTGCATCTGCGATAAAATAAAGCTCTCGGAAATCGATTGATTCCCCTCCACACGCACCGACAAAATGGTCTTCCCGTCGTGTTTCTCGCGCTGTGCGATCCCACCTGCTTCGTACAGACGTTCCTTGAACGTTGGCTCATTGAACGCCGGCATCCCACCTTGCGGCCCGCCACCCATTCCCTGGCCATGAGCTGCGTGCGGAAAAAGGCTAACAAACGAGAGCATTCCCATTGGACTACCTAGCAACAACCCAAGCCAACATCTGGGCCAGGGGTTACCCCGTCGCTGCTTGTCTGTCCGTCGCTGCTTCACCATAGTTTTCCCGCTGCTGGTTCGGAACCCTAGCCTTCTCCAAGCCGGTCTGCTTGCGTTGAAGAGATTCAATACTAAAACGTCCGAACTAAACGCAACGTCAGCCGATAAGATCCTAAGAAGATTCGGTCGTAGATTCCGTACTCAGAACGACTTGCGCGTTCGCTAGCAATTCGTTCGCGGAGTATTTGGGTAAGCTAGGCGCCCTGGCGAGGCTGACATACTTTGCAAAAAAAGGTGCTCCGTTGCCCTTGAACGATTCGTTCGATCAGTCCCACTTTGCAGCTTGGGCATAATTCCCCGGCACGATCGTAAACTCTGTGCTGGTTTTGATAGCCACCTTCTCCATTGATAGCATTGCGGTATGTCCCATCGCGGAGCGTCGACCCTTCGTGCACGATCGCATCGTTTAAGATTGCTTGCATCGCTCCATGAATCTCCCTCCAGGTTCTCTTGGTGATTCGATCGCAACGACGTTGCGGATGGACTCCACAGCGGTGCAGAATCTCTGCTGCATATAGATTTCCCACCCCGGCGACATAACGCTGTTCGAGTAGAGCTGGTTTCACTTCGCGGCGGAGTGCACGAAACGTGCGAGTGAATTCTTCGGCATTTACAGTCAGAGCATCCGGTCCCAAGACTGCGGGTCCCAAGTTCTCGGCGCACTGATCTATTGTCCAAAGATGTGCTGTTCCTAACCCTCGTCGATCCCAATATAAAATTCGCTCACACTGTGCGTTCTTGAGGTGTAAGATCAAACGCGTGTGGGCTTGTGTTGGTGGTTCATCGATCATGGCAATACCAGCCATTTTTGGTTGAAGCACCAACCGCAACCCTGCCCTTTGCCGATGTTCTTCATCGAAAACGATCAATACACGTTTGGCAATCCGCTGAATTTCTACCACTTTGCGCCCGACCAGCAACTCAGGCCATTGTGCTGCTGGTGGACTGATCCCGATGGGGCGATAGGGGATGGTAGGAAACTCTACTCGCTCGATCGTTCCCCCGATCGCTGGTAATAATCCCCGACGCATTGTCTCTACCTCGGGTAATTCTGGCATCTTTACCTCATCCGGCTCGGAGCAATGGCAGGCACAAGTAACGTTACGATCAAGACTTAATGATTGTGGCTTTACGGTTGTGGCTTTACGGTTGTGGCTTATTGTACAGAGTGGTTGGATCGACCAATCGTTCTTGGTCGACTTCCCAACCGGATTCCGTTTTCTTGCGGAAGAAGCAGCTTGGGTAGCCTTCGTGGCAAGCAGCTCCGCGTTGCTCAACGAGCAACAAAATCGTATCGGCATCGCAATCGATACGTATTTCGATGATTTTTTGTCGATGCCCGCTTTCTTCGCCTTTGCGCCAAAGCCGTCTACGTGAACGCGAGTAGTACGTGGCATACCCTGTTGCTAGGGTTTCGCAGTAGGATTCTTCGTTCATCCAAGCGAGCATAAGAACAGCTCCCGTTTTGGCATCTTGAGCAATTGCAGGTAGCAGACCGTCAGTGCCTCGCGTAAAGGCAGGGGCAGTAACCATGGCGTCCGTCATTGAAAAACAACTCCTGGATTTGTTGACAAGCTTGCGTTGGATCGAAGTCAACGAAGTGGACTAGTGGTTCCAATCATAACTTCACTCGACTGGCCGGATGAGTGTGACTTGAAAGATTCAAGGCGTAGCTTCGGTGGTAGGATTGGGCTTTAGCCTATCATAATTTTGAGAAATTGAACCGGGTGCATTGCGCCGCCGCTTGTATCGGCCGTTTGTATCCGCGGTTTATAGTGGTGGCCGTTGGCCACCGTTCGCCGAAGGGTGGGAATATTCCTTGAGTCCAGATGAGCGAATGGTGGGGCTACTTTTGGATTTCCCAGGTAGTTCCTTGTTTTCCGTCTTGGAGCAGGATACCGATTTCTTTGAGTCCATCACGGACGGCATCGGAGGTTGCGAAATCGCGACGTGCGCGAGCTTCCATGCGAAGTTTAAGGACTAACTGCATCAACCCTTCGACGACTTTGCCGGAGTCTTGAATGCTTTGGGATGCTGGGAGTGGTTTACGGAAGATGCCAAGGAGTGCAGCGAGTTCTCGCAAGATTGAAAGTGCATCGTGTAGTTCGCGTTTTGCGGACTGAGAAGGGCTGG
This sequence comes from Pirellula sp., assembly GCA_044344575.1. Lineage (GTDB taxonomy): Bacteria > Planctomycetota > Planctomycetia > Pirellulales > Pirellulaceae > JBKCUI01. The sequence continues at coordinate 9,100 of JBIJCS010000095.1, forward strand.
TTTCCAGTTGGTTTTGGTCGATGAAACGGTTGATGGCGCGAGCGATTTCGAAGAGGTCTGCTGTTGCGCCTCCCGTATTGAAATCGTCGTCCATTTTTGAGAGGAAGGATTCTCGAAGTTGAGCGACTTCAATCAGTAGTTTGTCGTTTGCTTGTGCCGGTTTCGCTTGGTCTCGCCGGGTTTTGTAGGGTATCGAATAGAACGAGTACCCAAGGATTTTTTCGGCGCGGGCGAAGAGGCGATAGAATGTTTCTAATGCTGAACCGGCTTCGGCAAGAGGTTCATCACCGAAGACGCTTGTGGAGCGATAATGGGAACGAAGGAGGAAGAATCGGATACGTTCACCGGTATGTTTTGCGATGAGTTGAGCGAGCCCACCGGCACCTTTACTGCGGGAGATTTTTCCGGACGCATCGCCGGGTGATGAGGCTTGTGGAGCCGGTTGGGAATCGGTCGCAGGGGTAGCTCGATCGGATCTACCGCCGACTTTGCCGGCATCATCGGCAGCTCGCATCAAGCCGTTGTGCATCCAGTATTTGACCATTGGTTTTCCGTGGCAGCAGCGGCTTTGTGCAAGTTCGTTTTCGTGGTGAGGGAAGACGAGATCGAGTCCACCGCCGTGGATGTCGAAGGTTTGTCCGAGGATGCTACGGCTCATGGCGGAGCATTCGATGTGCCAGCCTGGGCGACCCGGTCCCCAGGGGCTTGGCCAACTCGGTTCGTTCGGTTTTGCGGATTTCCACAGGGCGAAATCGCCTGAGGAGCGTTTTCGTGCGGCGGCCCCCCCGCCCTCCCCTTGCTGGTCTTCGGCGGAGCGGTTGCTCAGTCGACCGTATTCCGGATCTCGGGCGACGTCGAAGAAGACATCGCCGCTGACTTCGTAGGCATATCCTTTTTCGATCAGTTCCGCGACGAATGCGATGATGTCGGGCATGCTATCGGTAGCTCGTGGCATGCGGTCGATTTGGTCGACTCCGAGAGCGGCGAGATTTGCGAGGTAGTCGCCGGTCATTTGGGTGGCAAGTTGGAACATAGAAATCCCTTTTTCTTGGGATTTTACGATCAATTTGTCGTCGACATCCGTGATATTGACAACCCAAGTCACTTCATAGTTGCAGTAGGTCAGGAATCGTTTGACGGTATCGAAAATCACTGGGCCGACCATGTGTCCGATGTGGGCTTCGGCATAAACCGTCGGTCCGCATAGGTACATTCCCACCTTCCCCGGCTGGATTGTTTCGAAAGGTTCCTTGTTTTTCGAGAGTGTGTTGTAGACTCGGATTGGATAAACAGACATGATTTCTTGATGGAGGTTGTCGGTTGGCAACACGTAGGGACGATTTAAGCTACAGTATTAGATCTAGTATAAGTGAACGAATTGGAATAGGGGCAGGTTAGCGAATGCCCTTCCTGGCGTCCATTCCAATCCCCTACTTGACCCCTCTCGAGGCAAAGTGTTTCGAGGAGCCCAGCGATGGCTGGGTGGTTTCGCACGTGCCATCTGGAAAGTTCGCATCAACGCATTCATGAATCCTATTAAAATCCAAACCGGTGGTTTGACGGACCGAGGTCTTGTTCGGCAGGAGAATCAGGACCAGTACTTTGTCGGTGAATTGTCTCGGAGCATCAGTTTGCATTCGACTTCGTTACCCATCGAAGCGAATGCGCATTTGCTTGGAGGCTCCCTCGGCCATCTGTTCATGGTGGCCGACGGCATGGGGGGGCATCGGGCGGGTCAAGAGGCGAGCGGGTTGGCGATTCAATATTTCCTAGCTGCGATTCTCAATCGTCTTCAATGGAACAGTTTGATTTCGAGTTCGGATGATCATCTACTCGTCGATGATTTGCGGGAGATGCTCAACGAAGCCCATACGGAGATTCGTCGGCAGTCGGAGGAGTCCGAAGCGCTTTCTGGGATGGGTACTACGTTTACGATGGCTTATGTGATGTGGCCGAGGATGATTGTGGTGCATGCGGGGGATACGCGTTGCTACCATTATCAGAAGGGTGTTTTGCGGTTGCTCACGAGCGATCATACGGTGGCTAATCAGATGATGCGAACGGGGCGATTGAAGTCGAATGCGGCGGAGCGATCACCTTGGTCGAACGTTTTGGTCAATGCGCTCGGAGCGGGTGCTGAGGGGGTTCAAGCCGAGATTGCGATGATCAACTTGGAACCCGACGATGCGATCTTGCTCTGCAGTGATGGGCTGAACAAGCATGTCGACGACTTGACGATTGAGAAGGTGTTGGTGGAGGCACCGACTGTTCAGGAAGCTTGCGAGAGGCTCGTGAAGTTGGCGAATGATGCAGGAGGCACCGACAATGTGACCGTGATCGGAGCGCAGTGGAAGTTGTGCATGCCTGATCCGATGATGCGGGTGCGAGCAACGTCGCCTGTGAAGGAGCGGGTGATTGCGGAGTTGGCCAGTCCTCAGCGGTTCATGGAATCGACGATTGAATATCATACTCACTATTCAACGCTTGAGCATGAGGATCGTCACAACGATACCGATCCGCTTCCTCCGATGTCCCACGGACTTTAGTGGCTACTAACACTCACGGAATTTAAGCGAGTAGATTGAT
>JBIJCS010000096.1:0-11666 GCA_044344575.1 Pirellula sp.
GGTGAAGCTCATTGCGGGTATCTATCGGCCTGATACCGGGAACATTTTGATTTCGGGACAACCTTTAGAATCAGGCAATCTGGATTATTTTTATCAAAAAATCGCGTTTGTCTTTCAGGATTTTGGACGTTACAGCACGACACTCTTGGAGAACGTTGCGTATGGGAATTGGGCTAAATACTCCAGCGAAACGGATCGTCAACGCCTTGAAGAGTTAGCTCCAGTGATTTCCCAAGCTGGTTTGGAGAAGGATTTGGCGAGAATGCCTCAAGGTGAAGAGACTGTTTTAGGCAAGCAATTTGGGGCCTATGAGCCCTCAGGCGGGGTCTGGCAGAAGATCGCCTTGGCAAGGGCTTTTGCGCGTCAAGCGCCGATTCTGATTATGGATGAACCGTCATCCGCGATCGATGCCCGCGCTGAATATGAACTTTTCGGTAGGATCGGAAGGTTATCCGAGGGGAGGACCACGATTCTGATATCGCATCGCTTTTCCACGGTCTCGATGGCGTCGCGAATCTTCGTGATCGACCGGGGGCAATTGGTCGAAGAGGGAAGCCATGAGCAGCTTATGGCAATGAATGGAAGATACGCCATGTTATACAACTATCACAAGAAGCTACATGGTGAGGGATAAGACGTGATCCGAGTACTCGTCCTATACGATGTCGATGGATGGGCCTATCACAACCGCGCTTTGGCGTTGCAGAAGTACTCACCGGAAGGATTCGACATTCGGATCGCTGGGATGGAGACGAGCTGCGCTAACTCACGAAGTATTGTCGGTAACAGTAACGATTCAGCTTGGGTTCGTTCACGATTGTTGGAGATTTTTGGCGAGGATCCGCCGGAAGTGATCCTGAGTTTGTGTTCGCATTTGGTAAAACCGGTTCGCAGATTGTTAAGCGAATTAGGTTGGAGATCGAAGCTGATCGCATCGAGTAACACTGGGTGGCCGCATCGACGCGAGCATTTTGAGGGTCTATTTGATTACGCAGATTGGGTGGTGGTCAACAATCAAGACTATTTTGAAAAAGCTGGTTTCCCCGAGCGTTGTTCAGCGATCTCCAACGGCGTTGAATCGAGCGATTTTTACCTTGAGCGTCCTATTTCTGTTCGCAAGCCGAAAGTGATATGGTCGGGTTCGCAACGGCATCGGGAAATTAAGGGATACGACGATTACATTGTTCCAGTCTTCGAGCAGTTGAGGAAAGAGGGGATTGATTGCGAAGCACACTTAGTGGATTCGCGGGGAGAACAGCGGATGGATCGAGACCAGATGAGAGAATGGTACAATGATGCCACGATCTATCTGTGTGCGAGTGAAACGGAGGGTACACCGAATCCAGCGTTGGAAGCCGCAGCTTGTGGTTGCACGGTGGTTAGTACCCGAGTTGGAAATATGCCTGAATTGCTCCAAGATAGGGAAAACGGCGTTCTGGTAGAACGGCAAGTCGGCGACATACTGGAAGGGATTCGGTTTGCGCTTGCCAACCATGTTCGATTGGCGACCAAACTTTATCAGGACATCCAAGGTTGGAGTTGGAGTCGACGGAGTGAACAGTATTATCAATTGTTTCACAAGGTGGCTGGATCTGACGCGACAAACCAAGGGCTCGTTGCACGCTCAACGATCGCTTGTGCGAAGTCAAAGCGAACGAGCATTGAAGACGAAGTGACGGTGTTTGTATCGACGATCGATAGCGTCAGTTTTTCGGAATGCATGAAGCATCTGGCGCAACAAGATTGTCGCTTTCGATTGGAAGTGATTGAGAACGTGGCACCGATGTCAGCTGCATTTCAGCAGATGATCGATCGATGCCGAACACCGTATTACGTTCAAGTCGATGAAGATATGCTTTTGAAACCTCATGCCATTCGTACATTGTATGAGTGCGTCAAGGAGAGTGACGAAGATCACGCAATTGTAGTGCGACTTTTGTGGGATGAGCATTTGGTTCGTGCGATCCAAGGGGTGAAGATTTATAGGCATCAGATTGTTTCACAATTTCCTTATCGCGACGTGCAGTCGTGTGAACGCGATCAAGTCACACGTTTCCAGGATCAAGGGTTTAAAATAGGAAGGCCAATTGACCGCGAGTATTTCGAAGGATGCCCGGAGGTGTTGGGTTACCATGGAAAGTTTTTTCATGCGGAGAGTGTTTTTGAGAGGTATTTCACTCTCATGCAAAAACGAAGGAAATACTCAGGGAAAGTCAATTGGCTTGATCGCCATTTGATCGAGTTCTTCGAACGGTTTAAGAAAGATCCGACCGAATTCAATTTGATGGCCATCCTAGGCGTTCTCGCTGGGCATTTACTGGGCCATCATCAAGAGAACGATGCAGGTGAGAAGGACTTTCGAAAGTACAAGAGCTTGCCTGGTTTGCAGTCCGCACGAGAATTTTATGCTCAATGCACAGCATTGCGACCTGAGGCAACTGTTTTGCCGAGTTCTGCTTCCGAAATCGACGACTTACCAGCTCAGATACATGGTTTAAGCGACGAGAGCCTCCTTGAATTGGAGGTGCGTCAAGGATGAGTACGGAGCAAGTACCGTTCCAGGAGCGAGGAAGACCATCGGTAACGGTGGTGGTACCTGTCCGCAATGGATCGGCAACCATAGGAAGTTGTCTACAAGCGATTTTCGGGCAGCGATGGGATGCAAGCGACTTAGAGATTATCGTGGTCGATAATGGATCAACGGATGGAACGCTGCAGAAGATAACCAACGAGTTTCCGTTGGTGCGTTTGCTACAGGAGAGCAAGCCGGGTGTATCCCATGCGAGGAACTTAGCAATTCAGGAAGCGCGGGGGGATTGGATTGCCTTTACCGATGCAGACTGTGTTCCGACGCCAACGTGGATTCAGGGTTTGGTTCAGTGTGCGGCTGAGAACGAGGAAGCTTCCTTTGTGGGTGGACCGATCCGCGCATTATTACCGACGACTTCGATCGGGTTGTTCACAGAGAATTTGTTCGATCAAGGACGCAGTATCGAGCGAGAGAAACCACCATCTTTCATTTCCGCAAATTTATTTGTACGGAAGTCGGATTTGATTCGAGTGGGGATGTTTAATCCCAAGTATCCCAGGGGTCAGGACACTGAGTTGGCTTGGCGATCCCATTTTCGGTTTGGAGCAAGATTCGCGTATGCGAAAGATGCGGTTGTCGAGCACGCAAACGAGTCCACTTGGATGGGGCTGATCAAGAAAGCTTGGCAGCACGGTAGTGGGTCTTCGCGTTTGATCGAAGAATACCAGGGGGAGCTCAAGATCGACCTGAAGAAGCGATGTAAGGAAACCAAGTTTTACAAAGAGTTTTTCAAATCAGCGACGGTACTCATCGGTTATCCGATTTTCTATCGGAAACAGTTTCGTTGGGCAGAAGTCCGAGATCGATTTTATTTTGCGGTGTTTCGAATGGTACGGCATTTGTCGTTTGTCTTTCATACCTATCGTCGAGCGAAGCGTAGTTCAAGCCGCTGATTCCTAAAGCTTTTTTCGAGCGGTATGTGTCCTTTTCCACACAGTCATTTGATAAGAACCGGAAATATCGAAATGTATCGAGCTACGATTGTTATGCCGCTCAAGACGCAGGTAGACGCTTGGCTTCGAGAATCTGTTCTTTCGGCATTATCTCAGACGGTGGAGACGGAAGTACTTGTTGTTACCTCCATACAAACTCCAACATCGAATCATGACGTCCTCGATACGTTGAGGCGGGACTATGCTCAGCTAAAGATTACGCTTCGTCCTGAGGGTGCACAATTTGCGGGAGCGATCAATGATGGGTTTAAAATGGCAAGCTCTGATCGCGTTGGAATTCTTTTGACCGATGATAAATTAGCACCGGAAACGATCGAGAGATGTTTGGAATATGATGCCGATATCGTAGCGACTTCGCGATGTGGTATGAATGAGAGTTGCACGGAAATGCTTTGGGAGAACAAGGCCGATCCAGTCCGATACCACAAGCTTACGACGATTGAACAGCGAGCGAGCTACATAGGGCACTTCATGTTATTCAATCGGTCCAAGGTGTTATCGATCGGTGGAGTGGACCCGAACATAGGTTTAACGGGTGCCGACGATTACGACATGATTTGGACGATGTTGGAGGCGGGGGCGAGTGTTCAATTGGTGCCGGAGACGTTGTACTTTTTACGAGACCACCATGGTGTCCGATTGACCATGCGGGATCAGCAATCGCAGATAGAAGATTTGCGGAAGATCTTGACGAAGCATGGGATCGTGGGGGCGGAAGCGGAACGGATGGTGGAGGTAAAAAAGAGATGGTATGGAACGCCCGGTTACGTAGCCAAGGCGGATCCACTTTGGTATGAGCACGGACAGGATGGAGACCGAGGATCGATCGGTGAAGAAAAGTAACCTTGAGGTTCTACTTGTTGTGGTGCGTTACGAAGGGCTCATGATCGACGCGTGGTTAGGCAAGTTCGCTAATCCAAAGAAGCCATCACAAGAGACGATAAGTCTTCCTTGGACAACAATTTTCCTCGTTCGATCTCGATCGCATAGCCACGGACGCTGTTGGCTAACTGCATCAACGGAATTTGGAAGTCCGTGTCTTGTGTTGTTGCAGCTTGTGCTGTTGCAGTATGCGGTATCGTGTCTGCGCGAGAGGAGTTCAGAAAAATCGACGGGGTAATCGGGAAGAGATTGCTATGAAGGTACGATAGGCATTCGTTGGGAGTCAGCCGTCGAATGCAACAGCCTTGTTCTTCACGAATTGAGGGGAATAAGAGCACGCGTGCCCTTGCACTTGGGATTTTGTTTCTTTGAACGAGATGCAAGAACTGGCTGGGGCTAAGGGTAAGGTCGGTCGGTGGGATATTTTCGTGTGCAGTATGGGACTTTGTCATGGTCTCTTCGAGTGTTTCGCGTGCTCTCCAACTACGGCAGATAGGGTCGCACAAACGATTAGCCATGTCTGAAGATGCGGAGTGCTTGTTGAGAAGCTCGAGGGTAGAGGCTCGCAAGTTGATCACGCAGGGGATGGAATAGGCTTGCGGGCCATTCGGAGCGAAAACGTCGATACAAACTCGGTCATTGGCAAGGAAGTTGCAAGCGGGAAGTGTTAGGAGTTGTAGCATCAATGTCGATTTTCCAGCGCGACGTTCACCGAGAACAAGAATCGAACCTTGAGCAAAGGCTACAGCGGAAGCATGGAGGGGAAGCCAACCCAGCGAGAGCATTTTTTGGGAGGCCAGTTCACGAACGATGCGGAGGATGGCGATGCGAGCGCTGTGTTGATTCTCGTTCGCAAATACGATTATCTTGGGAATGGTCTTCTCGGGTGACGACAGCGTAGGATCAGAAGTTGATTCAGGGGTTGTACTGGGTTGCGTCGAGATTTGGTAGAAGACTTGCAAGTCGGGGTCGTAGATGAGATGAGGATCGGACGGTTTCCTCAAAGTAGAAACGCTGGTTGCGTGCATGCTGAAGCATGGGGCAGGTTGCGTAAAAAGTCCGCGTTGATTGGTTAGGGTTTGGTAGATTGCGGCGTCTCGATGCAGAGCGACTACACCGCCGTCAGTATTGAGCGCATCGTTTGAATTGAGCCCACCGTATTGAGTCAGAGAGCCCAGCTCGGGGGGATGGGACGTCATTGGGGGATGCGACGAGTCAGAAAGATTTTCATGGATCCATTGAAGATCTGAGCATTGGCCGATTTCTGTTGCAAGGGTCGGATACGATTCGATGTGGAAAGCCACATTGTGCAATCGCATTTCGAGGGTGACGGGATCGCGGGTCATACACAATGCGAGCCCGTTGGGCCTAATTGTTCGAGAGGTTTTACGTTATTGATCAGGAGGGTTTGCTACCTTCGACGATGCAGAAGTCTGAGCGTTCGACTTTCGAGACGTCAGGGATTCGGCTTTGGTGGAAAGGCATTCGCCCAACATTGACGAAACCGACTTGTTCAAAGAGAGCGGTAAGCTGTACATCATCGAATTGCCACTTGTGTTTGTGGCCGACCGAGCCGAACCAAATTCGGCGGGTAAGGATATCGCTGAAATACATTTGCACATGTGCCCGTAATGCTTCGGCGGATCGCGATCCTTTGGGTTTTGAGGTTTCAGCGTTGTACAGATCGAGGTAGCGTTGCCAGAAGGTGGGACCATCGGGAACGCAAATTCGAAGTACTCCGCCTGGTGCGAGAACGCGGAAGCATTCTGCGGTGAGTCGAACGGTGTCGTCGTACTCGAAGTGTTCCCATACTTCTCCAGCGTAGATACATGCGACGGAGTTGTTAGCGAAGGGTAGTGGTTTAAACAGATTATGGATCGTGATGTGTGGTCCAAATTCTGTTGGGCTTAGCACGCCGAGTTTCACAAGTGATTTATCGACGACTGAGAGGCGGCTTGCGAGCCAAGCTCGGTTGCTACCGTCGATGTTAACCCAGCCTTCGGGTTGAACTGGTCCGCAACCGATATTGAGTTTTGGGCCGTTTGGAAGGGGTTGAGAGGCCGAGCCGACGTTGCTGTTAGACATAGTTGTGTCCTGTGATCAGCGTAACTGTGAACACGGTCGTTGTGAACGCGTTAGCTGTGAAGGAGTTTGCTGTGAAGGAGGTAGAGGAGTGAAGGGTAAAAAAGGGGCGTGCGTGTATCAGCTTGGGCTACGAGGACGGGTGTTGTTTACGGCGAAGAGACGCCGAAGTACTTTTCCGCTGGGCTGCGTTATTGCATTCTGGCACTTTGTGTGAACCGTATGGCGTGTTGCGTGCGTGTGTTCAGGGCATTAAGGGGAGAATTATAGTTGGCTGAATCGAAAAAACTAGAGGTTTTTGAGTATCAGACGTGCAGTGGCAAGGGGTTATTCAATGCCCAAGGTGGCTTCGGCATCTGAGGAAGCTTTCGTTTCCGTGGGTGAGATTTTTGGGCGGGAGGATTGGCTTAATGGATTTGGAGCGCGAAGGAGTCTCCAGACGATGAGCCATAGAAGAGCGATAGCAAGTAAGAAAGCGACGAGCGCGACGAGGAACAGACGAGCAAGTTTTTGACCCATGGTAGCCACGGGAACTGTGATGGAATCTGCGGGGACTTGGACGAGCAGCAGAAGCGAGGTGGATTGTTTGCGTTCAAACTCGTCTGAGCCGCGTCTAGCGATTTCGACTTTTTCCATAGCAGCGATCCATTCACCTCGGTAGGCGGTGCCGCGAGGGTCATTGGATACGGGATCTTGGTAGCGGTAGGTACCAGTTTCTTTGAGTTTTCGAAGCATCGCCTCATCGATTTGGAACTTCAAATCGGCGTTTGTGGCTTTGAATTCCGGCGCAGAGCTTAGTGTTGAAAAGAAGGGGTGTTGCAGGATGGTTCCTTCGCGTTCCCCTTCGTGGCCATCGACAAGGACGGCGAAGCCGGAGAACTGACGGTTTTCTGCTCGGTATTCGGGATCGGCTGAGCGTTCGGCCGCTTCACGTTTTTGGCTTTCGGAAGCTAGTAGTTCGAGGTCACCGATATTGATTGTTAAAACGAGGACACCTTCGGTGGTGCGTTCGGTTTTTTCGTTGATGCGTCGTTTGACCGACACTGGGGTGGAAACGGCGATTTTCCAGCGGTTCGTGGTGGTGGATTTGAAGGGAACCGACAAGTGGGTAGCATGGGTGCGTTGAATGTTGCGTCGCGGAGTACTGGGGCTCAAGTCTCTTGATTGACCCGAGAAGTAGCTACGGTAGGCAAAGTTTTCGCCGATGGGTGCGGAGGATGGATCGTTTGCGAAGGCAGCGGCGAGCATGGTTCCGTAGCGATCGGTCAGGAACAGACTATCGAATCGGGTGGCTCGCGCAGCACCGCTACGTGAGCGGATGAATTCGAGTCGATTCGCCAAGACCGTTTCGAGTTCGGAGCGTGCTGGCAGATCGACCAAGGTTGCGCGACTGTCGTTAGGGGGTGCTTGTTCGGTTGCGAGTGACTGCAGGAGTTCGGAGCCAGCAGCGTCGATGCAAGCGACGAAGCGTTCTTCGAGGGTTTGTCTGCGCGCTTCGTCTTCGATGAGCCCGAAGAGTTGTGTAATTTCGGATTCGAGGGTACCGGCGGCGGATTGCGCGGCGAAGAAATTGCTCTGCAGGGCTCCTTCTCGCAATTCATTGGAAAGATCGCTTTCCGCAACCGAGACGGCTCTCCAGAAGAACCATCCCATAATGGTTGCTAGCAGCAGGGGCCCGAGGATTCCTAGGATCATCAAAGGGCGTCGAAGCCGCGTGATATGTCGTCGTTCTAACGCTGCTAGGACTTGCTGAACGTTATCAAAACGATCATCGGGTTTTTTTGCGATGCAACGATCGATGATAGAGGAGAGTCCACGGTCGATGCCGGCAACGCGATAATGGGTGCGAGGATACGGACTTTTGAGGATGGTATCGCGATAACGTTTCAAGCGTTCGGATAAGCTTGCGGCAGTATCAAGAGTCGTTACTGTTTCTGGGGTTCGATAGGGAGGTGTACCGACGAGCATGCAGTATAGGATTGCACCAAGTGCATAAACATCCCAACGTGCGTCGGGTACGGCGTTGAGATCGGCTTGCTCCGGTGCCATAAAAAAGAGTGTGCCCAACGAAGGGGTCTGTTCGTTCGACAATCGGCTTTGTCCGAAGTCTGCTATTCGCGGTTGCATGTCTTGATCGAGCAAGACATTGGCGGGTTTGAGGTCGCAGTGAAGTACCCCTTTGCCGTGTGAATGGTTTAATCCCATCGCGATTCCGGTGAAGAGTTCCACGGCGCGTGGCACGGGGAGTGCACCGCGGTTGCGGATTAAATCATCGAGCGATCCATTCTCCAAATACTCCATCACATAATAGGGAGGTTCGGAGTCCCATCCCACTTCGAGTACTTGAACGATCGCTCGGTTGCCCGACATTGAAACTAGGTTTCGTACTTCGCGGGTAAGCAACGACCAATTCACACCGGCGCGATGCAGATAGAACTTAATCGCTACAGTGCGTCCTGTGTTTAGATTTGTGGCAATCCAAACTTGTCCGTACGCTCCCTGTCCCAGCAATCGCTCCATGCGGTACCCAGGTACTTGGGATGGCGGAACGGTAGAGCGAAGGCTTAGTTCCTCCGCTCGCATTTGTTCGCCGACCGACTGGTTTAAGGTTTGGTTGAGGGTCATACGTAAAGGAGCAACACGAAGAAAAGCGTCATTGGGAAGCCTGAGCCCAACCGCTGGCATGCCCAAGAGCAATCCTATTAGAATTGCTTAAAGTCACTCCTGGAAGTCGTTTTTTCGTTACACTGCGTTTTCTTCGGCGAGGAGACTAGGATTTCTTCGAAACAGTGGTTGTGGGTATTGGCGAGGTCCGTCGTGAGTCGTTCGGGGAATTGGATTACGGAATCGACCGAGTATATGGAGTCCGTCGGGATCGCAGTTGACCACATCGAGGAGTTGCAGCTACAGGGAGCTTGTGCGGATCGGGATTCGCCTCTTCACGTTTGGTCACCCTCGCATGGTGAGTTAAAAGTACGGCGTGTGGAGAGTTCGGAAGCGTTGGAAAACCATTTGAGGATACGACGTGCGAATCACGTCTTGCCGATGCCGGAAGTGGTTCATGCCGGAAGTAGTTTTCTGGTGGAGCGTTGGATCGAAGGTCGACCAATTCTCCCGTCGGATGTAGACGGTGACTTCATGTATTTGTTGGGTGACCTCGTTGGTGCTTTCGCAACGCAGCCATGCGAGTTGCAGGTTGAGAGTGAGTGTTTGCGTTCTGGGGTGGGTTTAGAGAACAAGCTACGGGGAGTACTTACGGAATTACAGGGCCAAGGAGTATTGGCTCCTGAGAGTTGCAAGGAGTTATTTGAGCGTGCGATCGGCAATGGGCCTGTTCGCGTTGAATCGGGATTTGTGCATTTGGACATCAAGCCGGAGAACATCGTCAAAACCCCCAATGGCATTGTCTTCATCGACAATGAAACATTGTCTCTCGGATCGCTCGATTACGAGCTTGCGCGTCTCTGGGGATTTTGGAAATTAACTCCGCACGAGCGAAGCCGCTTTCTTGATGGATATCGGAACCATCGCAGTACGAAGAGTTTTTTGTTGCATGAGTTGTTCTGGTCGATCTTCGCGTTGATGAGTTCGATAAGGCATCGTGTCCGCAATCAGCTTCCCTATCAAGATCTTGTTCTAGCCATTACGGAGATTGCTCAGGGGGAATTACCCTTTGCGTGGTTTGAATCGAAAGCGGGCAAAGTAGATCAGTTAGGTGGCAGGCGTATTCGCGTCGCTTTTTTGATGGATTATTTGGCGATTGGAGGCCAAGAGCGGGTCTGTTATGAGATGTTGCGATCGCTGGATCGACGCTTCTTCGATCCTTATCTTTATGCATTTCGAGGTGGCGCGATGGCAGAAACATTTCAGGAGTTAGGAATTCCTGTGATGATAGGTTCAGATCGTGATCCGCTTGCATCCAAAGAATGGACACTCCAGGATGGGATCGAGAAAGAAGATTACGATCGCCGTTTAATCAGTGCTCTTCGTGAGGACAGGATCGATGCGGCATTGGTGTTTTCATGGAAGACGGCGCCGGAGGTGTTGCGAGCAGCAGGGGTTAAGGTCGCGATCGACAAATTGGATGGACCTTCGTTGCTTGGAAAGATCAAGGACAAGAGTGGATTTCAATGGATCGTAGCCGAGTCAGAGACGCTACGGTTAGAAATGAAAAATCGGCAATTGGAATATGCTTTTTCGGAGACGAAGCTTGCCACGATCCATTCATGTATTGATCTGAATTCGTTTGATCCCAAGGCTTGGAACAAGTCGCTTGAGCGAAGTCGAATGGGGCTTCGTGACGACCACTTGGTCATCGGTTTTGTGGGGCGATTGATTCCAGGGAAAGACGTCGGATTTTTGGTGCGTGCGTTCGCTCGTTTTCTGATACGTGTCCAGGAGATGGCAGATCGGTGCATTCTATTGATTTGTGGTCCGGACGGCGGTGCACTGGAGGGCATATTGGGGGAGGTTCAACGTTTGAAACTCGAGGATCATTTTCGCTATGTACCACCGCCGGAGAATGTAGCACAGGTGATGAGTCTCTTCGATATTTTTGCGATGTCGTCAAAGAGCGAAGGGCTTCCGACGGTCATTCTCGAGGCCATGTCGATGGGTTTGCCGATTGTTTCGACGGCGACGGGATCGATTCCTGAGGTCGTGTGCGAGAATGGCTATGTCAGTGAAATTGGAGATTGGAAACCGTTTGTAACGCACTTGGCATGGTTGGCGCGTTCGGAGGACAAGCGTCATCGGATGGGAGAGGAAAGTCGGCGAATAGCAACGCGGTTTGCAAGCCGTCATGCGGTAGGGAGGTATGAAGAGCTCATCTTGGACGCGTTGTTGGAACTTCGCGGTAAAGGACAGTAGTCTGTCGGTGGTTGGGGAGTATTCGCCTAAGGGCTGGGTTGTCGTTGAGCAATCGCGTTAGAATTGCGGAGAGAGGCTCATGGACGTTATTTTTCAGGTACACTGTATTTGCCGTCCGTCCGTGTGTTCAGTCCGTCTGTGTTTCCTGTCTGTCTGTGTTCTTTGGTCTGTTAGCCTCGTTTTGGAGAGGGAGAGACGATGATGCATCGCTCAAGTCGCCTGCTTGGATCGCTTGGAAGCTCTATTGGCGTTGCCATACTTTGGGTGGGTATGGTGTTTGGAGTGATGTT
>JBIJCS010000549.1:0-3274 GCA_044344575.1 Pirellula sp.
GTATGCAAGAGAGCAGGGGATAGGGGTGATTGCGTATTCACCAATGGGATCGGGGATGCTCACCGGAGCGATGACACGAGCAAGAGTTGAGCAGTTTCCGCAAGACGATTGGCGAAGTCGCAGCGTGCACTTTCAAGAGCCCTTATTGACCAGGAATCTAACCATCGCAGAGCGGGTGGTGGAAGTTGCAAAACGGTTGGGAGTGACAGCAGGGGCCGTCGCGATCGCCTGGGTGATGCGTCATGCGGCGGTGACTGGAGCGATTGTTGGGATACGCACTGAAGACCAAGTCAACGAGCTATCCCATGGATTTGGATTAAGGTTATCCGACGACGACTGGCAATACCTATCGGCATCCCCAAGTGTTTAGCCCTGTGATCTGTCCCTTCGCGTCGTTGCATCTTAGCGTGAGCCCAAGAAGCTACCCCAAAGATCTGGTACACTGCGAGCAGAAGTACGGTAAGTACGGTAAATACGGTAAGTACGGTAACGCGACAAAAAACCTCCGAGATCAGCAACATGGGTTACCTGCGACGCAATTGGAAAGAGCTCTTGGGGGCACAAGCCGGAGTTGCGTTACTTGCGTTGGGAATCTTGACGGGGTTGGCCAGCACGTTCGTTCCACATATTTTTGGATCTGACATACTTCGATGGGATGAGATCTTTGGACGTATTCTTGTAGCTTGGCTACTCTTCCCTTTTTGGTGCCCGATGTTAGAGAAGGGAATGTGGGTATACATCGCGATGCTGATGAGCAAAGGCTGGGTACTAGGGTATGGGTTTGTCGCAAGTTATCGAAGTGGAGCACGGGAATCGGATCGATTTCCAGCGATTGTGTATTGGTACGCTCTAACAAATGGTTTAGCGAGTATCTTTCTGATTGTGTACGGGCTTGCGATGGGTATTGTTCCCTTGCTGGCAGGAAATATTCTTATGATCTTTGCCTTCGTATTGCTTGGATCGCTCGCGACCACAGTATTAGGGCTAGCGATTGCATTTACGTTCGTATGGTTGTTGCGCAAACTACTCCAAACACCCGACGAACCCAAGCAAAACAACGAACTTCCTCCACAGTCGTAACCTGCATTCAATTCGCATAGCAGTCACCCTTTTGGGTACTTTCATTTCAATGCGTTACCATCTCGTCTTGCTTGAAGAGTCCTCATGCGTGCAAGAGATTGATCTCGGTTGCGACTGAACACCCATTGAGATAAACTTGTAGGGTTTTGTGAACTTCTTGCGACTCGGTCTCACGACACCGCCCCCTACCTTCTCTACTATCCTACCTCCCGAAAACAACTCGCCATGCCCCAAAAACCGCTGGCCCTCGAATCGGAACTCTTCCGCTTTCGCGACAAACTGCTCGACTCCAGCCTTCGAAATCCGCTCCTGAACTACCGCGTCAGTAAACGTAAAACTGTTGAACTCGCCCCCGCCTCCCCCAACGATGCCTTCCAACGTCTCGTCTCCGATTCCACTAAACTACGCTTAACTCCCTCCCCCCAAGATATTCCTGTCTCCCCTAACTCGAAATCTCAACGGGCCAACCAACCTCCACAAACCAACTCCGAAAAACTTCCTAACCCTCTACCCCCAATCCTCGATAACACACTCTCGACCATTTGCACAAATGAAAAATTCGAAGCCCTCCTGCGCGGTATCCAACGCGATGCCAAAACCTCCATCGAAGAAACCGGAATCAACTACCTGCACCTCGCAATCGGATTCCTCAACTGGTCCGACTCCCCCTCCGACCAAGCTACTACTCACCGCGCTCCCCTCATCCTCCTCCCCATCCTACTCGAACAAACTTTCTCCCCTCGCGGTGGCCTCGACTACAAAATCGCTTGGAACGAAGACGAAATTCAATCCAACACAAGCCTCCGAAAAAAACTCGAATCGGACTTCGCGATCCAACTCCCCGAATTCGATGACTCCACGACTCCATCCGATTACTTTCGCGATGTTCAACTAGCCGTCGCTTCCCGCCCAAATTGGTCTGTCGAACCATCGATGCTGCTGGGGTTCTTCTCCTTTCATAAACTCTCGATGTACGTAGATCTCGACCCAAAACTCTGGGCTCAGTCCAACGCTCTCTCCGAATCCTCTCTCGCCTCGCAACTCATCGCCGGATCCGAGATCCCAAGCGGCTCCGGTCTCTACGCCCCCGATTACCAAATCGATGAACACCCCGTCGCTCAACAAATCGAACTTCCACTCGATGCCGATAGCTCTCAAATCTCGGCCCTTGCCGATATCGCGTCGGGAAAAAGTATCGTCATCGAAGGCCCCCCGGGGACCGGGAAATCACAAACCATCGCCAACGCAATCTGCCACGCAATGGAACAAGGCAAGTCCATTCTCTTCGTCGCTGAAAAACTTGCAGCCCTCGAAGTCGTTCACAAACGACTTGCTCAAGCCGGCCTAGCAGACTTCTGCCTGGAACTCCACGGACATGCTGTATCCCCCAAAAAAATCTATGAATCCTTGAGCAATCGACTCACTCGTAATCTCGACGACGCGTCAGACTCCGCTCGCGAACGATCCCACCATGCTTCCTACCGCTCCAAACTCTTTGCCTACCTGCAAGCCTCCAGCAAACAAGTAGGCCCCTACGCTGAACCACTCTACGATCTCTTCTGGCGCGTTGTAAATCTTCGACAACGTCAAATCCCCCTCCTGCGCGAACTGCAAATCGACCCTTCCATCGAATTGCCCGAATTCGAAGAAGCCGTACAAGCTCTCCAAGCGTTCTCACTCGCCTCTAGCCATTACGATCTCCCCAAACAGAGCGCCTGGTGGGGCTTCTTCCCAAAAAACCTTACACCTGCCGAATCCGATCGTATCGTCCAACAGATACCAAGCCTCGAACAGGCATCATCCTCTCTCAATCGGGCACTCAACGACCTGACGCTACTCTTTGGTACCTCGAACTCCGTCAACGCTGGGTTCCTCGCCAACACCACTTCGCAAAATCTCGACCCACTCCTCAGCAACCCAATCCCCAAACCGCAATCAGGATTCGCTCCCTTCCTCGATCCCACCGCACAGTCGCGCGCTCTAAAACTGCAACAACTTGTCGATGACTGCACCCAAGCGACCAGCACCCTCTCACAACATCTCGAAACCAATCACACGACCAACCCAAAGACTCATTCCCAACTCGCAAACCGATCGGAACAACACTGGCAAGTCTTTCCACCCGATATAGAAATTTGGAAACTCGCGGAATTCCAATCGTGGGTCAACCAACTCGAAATTCTGGTTGGGAAAC
>JBIJCS010000550.1:0-3252 GCA_044344575.1 Pirellula sp.
GGCGGTGCTAACGGCATTTATCATGTTCCCTATGGTGCTTGCGTGCATCAATCCGGAGCTTGCTCGCAACTGGCCTGCGATGATTGCGTTCTTTGGTATTTGTATTGTGGCATCGGTTTTTAATTCGGTGCTTTCCTTGTTTGTCTCAACGCTGGTTCGTCGGACGAGTACGTCCTTGATGGTATGTTACGTCACACTGCTGGTTTTATATTTGTTGCCGATCGCTTTGTATTTCCTGATTTGGTCGTCTGCGACTCGCGACATGAATTTGGAGAACTTGGAGTTTATCGGGGTCAGTAGTCCGTTGATGGCTGCAGAATATGTGCCGATGACCGATGTAATTTCCGGGGTTTCAACGGCTCGTGCCAAGGTGGGATCGTGGCCACTGGTTGCTGCGTATTTTGCTTTTTCGATTACAGCTGCTTGTGGTTTGTTTGCATTGACGGTTTGGTTGTTCCAAGGGCGATGGCGGTTGACCGGTCGTGGATAAGAGTTTTGATCAGGTGTGGATTTCGCTTGCCGTTGCCGAGCAAGAGCTCCTTTCGAGAGAATGAAGAGGTTTAATTACGATGCAATTCCCTCCCCGCAAAGGTTTCGGCCCGGCCGATGCGTTCAAGCAGGTTACGCAATGGTTGCAGCACCCAGCGCTCAATCATGTTGTCAAGGAAGCTGCCCAGAAGCTTGGGATTCACGAGCCCCCGTCACTGAGTAAAGTTCAAGAGGTATTACGGCAAGCGGGAAGTTGGCTGGAGCGAGCGGCGGAGCCATTGTTGCATTCCGGGAAGATTTCCACCGATGCGCTCCGAGTTGGAATCAATGCGACAGGTGAGGTATTTCATCCACGCTGGATAGGTTTGCCGATAGCGTCCCATGCGGGACAGTTGGAGGCGTTTTTGAGTCAAGGTTTCGCACAAGATGAGGGTGTGCAAGAAGAACTGCATCGGCTGATACTTGCTAGCACTGGGGCTGCCGATGCAGTCGTTGTTGCAAATCTGCCGATGGCGATTCAAGCAACGGTGCTTGGGTTGACCGAAGCTCAGGGGGCCAATACAGCGGTACCGATGGGACCGGCGGTCATTCTTCCGAGAGCAGCTTGCGTGAGGATACCCGTGGGGGGGCAAGCGGGCACTACGAGCTTGCACGGGATTTTGGCACCGCTGGGTCTGCATTCTGCGAATTCTGCAACGGGATTGAGAGTGATAGAAATCGGAAGCAATGTAGATTGCTTGAACGACGACTATGCAAAGGCTCTCGCATCGCATCCGGGTTCTGTGGTGTTGCATGTTAGTCCTATCCGTGGCGGATTGGATCGTTTTGCAGCGACGGAACATGCAAAAAAGAATCAATCGATGGTTTGCGAAATCGTGTTGGATGGGACGTTGCATGATGTTCGTTGGGATGGTGGAGAGACCCCTTCGCTGACAAGGCGTTGGCAGGATGGAGCTGATGTTTTGATTGTCCCCACACAGTTTTTGATGGCTGGTCCACCTGCGACTTTAATCCTTGGAAAGAAAGGGGCGATCGACAAGATTCGCCCGATGGTCGAATCACTCGGTGCGGGTCTAGATCGCTTGACGCAGGCGGTCTTGTTGGCGGCGTTGAATGATGAACAGACGATTGAGCAGTGGGAACGCACCCCGGTCGGAGCGATCTTATCGACACCTCTGGCCAATCTAGAAAACCGAGCTCATCGTTTGGCGATTCAATTGCAGGATACACCGACACTGGAGCGTGTTTCAACGAAGACACAGAAATGCAAGATTGGAACGACGGTATGGCAGGAGATGGAGTTGCCTTCGGCGATTCTTGAAGTCATCCCGCGTGGCCAGTCGGTTGCTACACTTCATGAAGCATTAGCGCAGCATCATCCACCTATATGGACCAATGTCTATTCCGACCATCTTGAGATCGTCTTGCGGACAGTTGATCCAGCGGACGATGTGCAATTGGTGCATGCGTTAGCGAGCCCGAGTGGAAAAGATTCCCGGAACGAAACAAAACCTTCAAATGCCAGTTGATTCCCGGATCGGAAATATCCGATAACGTCGAAACTCTGTTCATCAGAACTTTATTATTCCAATCGAATCACGCATTGATTCACTGACTATAGGATGACTTCGAGAATGACGGTCGCTGCCCCCAAGCCCTGGATACAATTACATCCCGAAGACGATTGTATCGTAGCACTTCGAAAGATGAGTAGGAACGAGGCGATCGAGTTGGGAGATGGCAGACCGGGTTGTGTACTGAGTCGCGATATTCCAGCGGGGCACAAGATCGCGATACGGGCGAAAAGGGTGGGAGAGCCGGTCAACAAGTACGGTTGGCCGATTGGCGTAGCGACCCTCGCGATTGCGCTTGGTGATCACATTCACGATCATAACTTGAAGTGCCATCATACCTTGGATTATGAGGGGCTAGCCAGTCAGACACCGCAATCGCCCGAGCCGTTGAAGGGCAAGACATTTCAGGGGTATGTTCGGCCATCGGGGCGCGTTGGTACTCGGAATTACATTGCAGTGATTTCCACGGTGAATTGTTCTGCGGGTGTATCGCGAGCAGTTGCGAGCCACTTTGACGAAGAGTTGTTGAAAGCATTTCCGAACGTCGATGGGGTGGTTGCGTTCAAGCACGATAGTGGATGCGGTATGGCGCTTGACGGGATCAAGCATCGGACACTGAGTCGCGTGCTTGGGGGGATTGCCAAGCATCCGAATATTGCCGCGTATGTTTTGATCGGATTGGGGTGCGAGCAGAATACGCTTGGGCACCTACAGAAGGCACAGAAGTTGGTTTCTTTGCAAGGGGTACAGTGGACGCCGAGAGTGGATTCTACAGCGACGACGCGCGATGTTCCTGTTTTGTCGATACAGGACACTGGAGGGACGCGAGCGACGATACGGCGTGCGGTAGAGTTGGTCAATGAGTTGTTACCGCAAGTCAACGCGATGCAGCGAACGACGGTACCTGCAAGTGAGATTGTGTTGGCGACGAAGTGTGGAGGTTCGGATGGTTACTCGGGGATTACAGCGAATCCGGCTCTCGGAGTAGTTTCCGATATGCTCGTAGCGCATGGAGGTACGTCGATACTCTCCGAGACGACGGAGCTTTATGGGGCGGAGCAACTATTTACCAAGCGTGCACAGAGTGTGGAGGTGGCGAAGAAGTTGCTTGACAAGCTTGTTTGGTGGCGTGATTACACCGCCCATTATGGGGAGGACATCGACAACAATCCGTCATTGGGAAACAAAG
>JBIJCS010000551.1:0-3243 GCA_044344575.1 Pirellula sp.
AAACGCTGGCGTCCCAACCGGGATTCAAAAAATCATTCTCAAGGGACTGCGGGAACCGGATAAGCGACTGGTCAACGATCCCAATGTCTTTGCGAGCGCTGACGAAGTAACCCAAGCCATCGATGCTTGGGAATCGCAAAAGTCGCGGCTTCGACAACTTGCTCTCTTCGGCCCACTGCTTGCCGCAGCGTGTTTCCTCGTCGCAGTGGCTTGGTGGCGTTTGGAATCCGAAGTCGCCAATCGATATAGCGAAACGGCTCGGGTGCTGCGTGAACAAGTCGATGCCTTTGGCCCTCATCCAGCTACCCAGCAGCTCATCGAGCAAGCCGACGAGGAAATGCGGGCCGTCAAACAACAAGAGCAGGAGATGTCTCCCTCGCAACGCCGGCAGCGGTTGGATATCGCAGCCGAATCTCTGCGAAGAGCCCTCGATACGGGGCGTAAACTCGAAGCGATCCTGCCTCGATACAATACGCTTGGTACGATGCGCGAGAAGATCCGATGGCAACCTGACGCCAAGGCGCTGAGCGCGCTCAGCGCAGGATTGCAGAATGAATTCCTGACGCTTGGTAAACTCATTGACCAAGGCAATGTCGGTGAAGCGGAAACAAAGATTGAGGTCTTCGCGAGTCGACTGATCTCTGCTTGGGAAGCCAACGAGCGCGCTCGATCGGCATCGTCCCTGCGTTCAGACTTGAGTCGATTACTCACCTCGGTCCCCAATCGACTTAGCGAAACGCCCCGCTTCGGTGATCTGCAACAAGATGCGACTCGGGCCGACGAGCAATGGCAAACTGCGGATTCCGTTACCGCCTTTGACTTGGCCGAAAAGACCTACAGCAACCTGCAACAGCGACTCGGTGAGTGGTTGGAAAAAGAAGAGAGCTCTTCGGAGAAGTCCGAGCGACTGCGAGATAGCCAATCCCAAGCGACGCGGATTGCCGAGCAGTTGCAGCAATCTCAGGTGCGCAATAGCGAGCTGGCCGCTGAAGTCGACACTCTGAAATCGCAGATCGCCAAACAAGCCGAACTCAATCAAAAAGATCGCTTGGCCAAGGAGTCTGCTGAAAGTCAATCCAAGGAAATGATGGCCAAGCAGACCGCCGCCGAATCGGATTTGAATCAGCTCAAAGCAATCCTGCAAGAAAAGCTTCGCATCGCCGGCGATCTATCCCAGATCGAGCAACAGCTCGCAGAACGCAATGTTGCATGGGAAGAGGCGCAGGCGAATACCGCCAAACTCATCAAAGAGCGAGATAACGCCACGGACAAAGCGGATCGATTGGAAAAGTTGTTAGCGTCGAGCAGTTCAGCAAACCCATCCGATCTAGTCAAAATGTCTGAGCAAGAGATTTTGAAAATCGAGGCCATCGACACCAAAGATTGGGACGCGACCGACAAGGCGTTGACCGAGGCGAAGCGAAAATACCGCGAGATTGTCAGAAATCGCAACAAGCAGTTGCAGGATTTCAGTGAGACCAGTCCGACGGTCCGTAAGATCGATGCGGGATTGGCCTCCCAAGAGTCTGTGGTGCGCAAGGCGTTGCAGCTTCGGGATCAAGCCGACCATCAGATGTTTCTCGAGTTAGACCAGCAGCTTGCGACCAAGCGAGCTGGACGCACTGATTTAATCGAAAAAGTAGGGCGTTTACCAACGTCCGAGCCCGTTGTCGAAATCGACAAGCAGATCTCGAATCTTCTTGCTCGACAGGCAACTTATGCCGTTGGCCACGAGCGCGCGATCGGCAAACAACGACTCGATGTTGCAACTATCTTGGAAAAGATCACGCCAAAGAACTTACAGCCCGGCAAAGCCGCTGGAGATCGTTTGGTGATCAATTTTCAAGGCATCGATATCCGTTTTCGGTGGTGTCCAGCGGGGAGTTTTCAGATGGGAAGTCCAATCTCAGAAAAGGGGCGTGATGGTAATGAGGATTCGGTGAAGGTATCGCATTCGCAAGGTTTTTGGATGATGGAGACCGAGTGCTGGCAAGCGTTATGGGTTGTAGTGATGGGCGTATCGAAGAGTTCGGAATGGAGCCAGACATACGGTGTTGGGGATCGATATCCTGCCTATTCCATTTCGCACAACGAAGCAACGCTGTTTGCCAGGAAACTTAATGTGCTTTTAGAGGCCGAGGGTGTGATCGGTGGGTACGAAATCCGACTGCCAACTGAGGCGCAGTGGGAGTATGCCGTTCGGGCGGGTAGCACGACGGCGTACTGTTTTGGAAGCGATGAAGGCAAACTGGGCGAATACGCTTGGTACGACGAAAATTCTGGCAACACGAATCACCCTGTTGGAACGAAGAAACCGAACGCGTGGGGGATTCACGATGGGCATGGCTCGGTATGGGAGTGGTGTTCCGACTGGTATGATGGTGAGTATGCCAAGGGGCCGTTAACCGATCCAGTGGGACCTTCAAGGGGCTCGTACCGTACGTCCCGGGGCGGCAGTTGGAATTTCACGGCCGCGAATTGCGGGTCGGCGTCCCGGGACTGGTATTCGCCGGAGATCCGCTTCGACGGCCTCGGCTTCCGCCTTACCCTGAGTTCCTCCGGAATCCCCAAGTCGCCGGAGTGAGAAGTTAGAAGGTTACAAAATACCTGGGGGCCAGAAATAGCTTTGTGGACTCAGGTGCACGGTACGTTGCGCAGTCCAGCGGTTGGATCGATATCGATCTTTAAATGAACAGTGCCCATGCAATTGCGGCTTTTGAGTCCATGACCAGGACCGCTTCACGTACCCTACGACAAACGGCTGGGGACAGCCGTTTTACAATGTGGCCCAACGGGTATCGATTGGTCAAAGGAAGTCTCTAGCCGTTGACGCACAAGATTTATCTTGATGTCTTTTACAGGGCCCTCAGACGCGCCTCGCAAGCTCGGCTCGAAAACGGCTGAGGACAGCCGTTTTACAATTTAGCACACTTCGACAAAAGGCCGGGAACAATAGGTCGATTGGCTAATCGTTGCGAAAGCTTGAAGCGGTCTTTTTATTGCTGTGGTCTTTTAATTGCAGGGGTCTTTTTATTGCGATGGAGTCTTGTGCGCGGACACTAGTTCGGATCCTACTACTTCTATCGGCATGAATCGGTTCCAGACTGTGACATGCAATCGGCTTTTAAGCGCTTCGGTTCATAGATTGGTTCGCGACGAGTCCAGGCGTTTGACAATCCATTCGGGATCACGTCGGCAGTCCAAGATCGCGTAGACATCAATCGTCTCGTTTTCTATCAGGTA
>JBIJCS010000552.1:0-3239 GCA_044344575.1 Pirellula sp.
GTTTCTTTAGCGACGGGTTCTGCATTCGAACCATCCGTAGCGGCTTCGTTAGAAATAGCCTCCGGAGTTTGTCCTCGAACAACCCCTCGATTCCTGGTCGATCCTCCGTCAATGTCGTAAGGTACATCATCTACGTTATCTATTTTCCCAGTAATCCATGCAGGAACATTTTTTGGAACCTTCAAAACACCTTGGTATCGACGGGACTGTGGTGTCTCTGGTTGCCCCCCATCTGTCGGTGGATTCTTATCCCCGTTTGTGTCATTTGTAACGACCTTACGAACCGACGAATTGATATTAACCGAGGTATTGAAAGACTTGGCTTCCCCTGCAATAAATTCCAGGTAATAGGCTGCGGCATCCCAGTCGCTCATACCTTGATCATTGTTGAATGTGTAGCGGTCTTTCCACGTATACTCGACATCAAAGGTCAATATTTTGCTTGGCGGTTTCGACCCAGCACTGCCCTCAACAACTTTGACATTGCGAATGATTCCGGCATGGGGACCTTGGAAGTCTCCAAAAGCGGCCGCCATGTTCAGCTTCGCAGGGGGGAAAACCGGAACACTGAAAATAGCTCCCTTCTTGTAGACATTTGGCCCCTGTAGTCGATCTCGCCCCCCTTCCGTAAATCCCAACGAAGACAACGGAATCTCTCCGGGGAAATCGGTTACACCCATGCGAATTTTTTCTTCGAAATAGGGTAGTATTCGCCTCAGCGCGTACTCGTGGGCTTGGTTATGAGAAAACGCGGCATCGTCATACGTTGCAACTGCCTGAGATACCGGATGACCAAGTGAGTATCGCAGTTCAGTCCCCGATTTTCCAAGGAAATGCTGAAGGTGGTTTGCTGCAATATCGCCACCAGCGGCGCGAAAAACAGAAACTAGCCGGCTAAGCTTATTCTTGGCAAGCCGAGTTGCCTCGGGGTTTGGTTCGCCCGACGCTATGGCCTGGCGTATCTGTTCGTCAGGGCTCAATGTCTGCGCGACGGATTGCGCAAACGGACACAAAAACCCTGCGAACAACAAAGAAATCACAAGTCGTATCATTCAAACACCCCTAAGACCAATGAAGCCTTGGATCGCAACAAAACAATCTGACTAATTCTGGATAAGCAGTTCAATAAGAGCTCTAAAGTAAGCCGAAATTGGTACCCACCACTGCCTGATCGTAATCAAACATACAGCAGCGATCGCCAAGAGCATGACTACCTGCAACGTTTCTACGCCAGCTTCAGAGCCGGTTAAAAAGCGGTGCGCCCATTGCGTTCTACGCTTCCAGTAACGGGAAATCCTTCGATTAGAGGTGGTCATAGCGATTGGTAATATCGGTCTTCCAAGCTCCATAAGGACACCCATTTCGGCATAGCCCGCTGAGAGACAAACGTCCCAAGTTCAGAAAAAGCGCGCAGCAAAACAGGAAAAGCACGCATTCGCAACCATGGCCAAACGGCTGGATCTTCCGATTCTACTTTTGTCCCAACTGAATCGGGGGGCCGGATACGAACGCCCAGAACTGCATCATTCTTGCAAAACAACGGCAAGGCAAGATTCAGGCCGCCCACCTGCGTTTTGAGCAAGGCCGGTTCCTGGATCCTACCGAAGCATTCTCGACCGACTTCGCTTTTTCGGGAGGTGCAGTATGAACAATCCGCAAGATAACGATATAGACAGCACTCGTGCCGACCGGAACAAACAGCAGGGACACTGACCAACCATTCATCCTTGGTCGGGTTCGAGCCGTTCCCATAAGTATAATGGATCTTGTTCCCGTCGGGTTTGATGACCAACCGAGCAGTAACATGTACCAAGTGTGCGAAGTCAGAAGCACTCGTACAGATCGAGAACAAGCCCATCGAGACAGGATAGTAGGACAGACTCAATGCCCGAAACCGACTTCCTTCCTAACGACGACTGTCCCCACATCCGCGCACTTGCCGAAAAAGGGCTGTTTTCACAGTCCGTTCGCAAGGGAATCGAGCATCATGTGACGAGAAAATCAGCCATCCAAGCATAGACTCTCGCTCGTTGCTGCCTTCGGGACGAGTGGCTGGATAAGCGGCGATGATAGCGCCGAGTTCTCGGACGCAAAAGTGCTGAATCTTGTGACGCGGAGCAGGGTTGCGGGTCGACCTCGAAGCGGTCTAGTTAGACTTCGATTATGGATTGGCCGATCGAATCTGAATTCGTTTCTCTTTTGCCTTCTTGTCGAATAAATTGCCATAGCGTTTCACGATGTCAAAGTCATTTTCCCAAGGAACCGACTCCAACCAATCCGAAAGATGCCCAGCTAATTGATCAACGTCTGGGCATGAACAGAATATGCGATACTCGCCGTCTTCAAATTCAGCAACTTCGAAACTTCCCCAGTATCGTTCCTTAAGTGAATCTACTTTGAGAGTCGAACGCAACGACTGCTCGATGTCTGATGCGAGTCGTTTCTCGTTTGGGCTAGGCTTTGGCTTCTTTAGTCGCAACCTTAAGATCAGTGATTCACCGACCAACTTGACGGTTTTACTCTTTTTGCGACGGGCGGCTTCTTCCATTCCCCAATCGCTATTCTCGGGGAGTGGCCAAACCGTGATGAATGTCATTCCATTGAGTGCGGCTTCTTCTGCTCGTGCTTTGAATCGGTCGCTAACTAAATAAATTCCTGGATGTTCCGGTACTCGAAAGATGGCGGCATCCGTTAATAGCTTCTTTTTGAAAGCAAAATACTCGATATCAAATGCCGTTGCTCCGGGTTCGCTCGGCCGCAAAATGCGTGACTTTTTTTGATCCAGGACATCGAGCTTCGTCAGACAGACATATGCGAAATATTCGCCGATATCCGTTATCAAAGGCAACAGTTCTCCATGATCCGATAACATTGAACCGAGCGCATCGACTGCCCGACGGCTGAAGACGGGCGTGACAAGTTCCAGGCAGGGGTAATCGTTGAAAGCATTCACAGGCCCCGGAACTTTAAGCGGCTTCCACACCGACTGCAGTCGGCGAGGTTGCCAATTCAATTTGCCGCCATTCTCCACTTTAAAGTCGTAGAAAATCTCTTTTAAACCGATCAATGATGGCGCATCGGGCCAAACAAACCCGTGGAACCGGGGATCTGTCAGAATAGGCTTTAAAACGTAAACCGACGATGGTGGCTGCATCAGTACTTTCCTGACTTGATTCGACCCCAAAGGACATTGATCCCCTCGATCATGCTTTCAGTGCTGCGCCGGTCTATCATTACGT
>JBIJCS010000553.1:0-3236 GCA_044344575.1 Pirellula sp.
GCCTGGCCCACCAACAGGTGCACCGGTTTCACATCCGGCATCGCAAGGTGCACCGATGTTCGAAGCTCCGTGCAAGCAACTCTTGAACTTGCTGAGCAGATTTGGACGCCAAGTTCCGCAGGTGTTGCAACCTGAGAAGGCGAGAGCGAGGGCTGCGAGAGCCAATGTGGTTCGTTTCATGAATCTTTCTCCTTTACAAAATCGCACCAAGTGCGGTCGAAAGATTTTTCGACGTGCAACTCTACGCCATTACTCCGAACGTGCAAATCGACTTACAAATATTTTCAACAATCCGCAAACTTTTTCTAACGCTCCTAAGAAAACCCGGTGTTAGAGTTTGCCGGGTGGGAGGGCTGTCCGGATGGGCCCCACAAGAAATGTCGTATCCACCGTACCGACTGCATCACCGTACCGACTGCATCACCGTACCGACTACATCACCGTACCGACCTCGAACCTTTGCCCGAATTCCTCTCGCGACCGAACCACTATGCCTCTACAACTTCTCCGCCAGCAACTTGCCGGGTACCTTATTTTGCTCTTCCGCATCACGTGGGTCTCGGCATGTTTGGCGTTTTTGGTGCTCGGCGGCCCCATCCTGTCGGCGCTTGGGCAATCTACTACGGTACCTGCCGCGACCACCCACATTGTGACAGCATGGTCTACGGATGGGGTTGAAGAAGAAACGTCAGAGGTTTGGGAGCTTTCCACTCGCCACTATCCCGATCGGTTCCGAAGTTTGCCTTTAGGCGACCTTCCGATTCGAGCTTACAAGCACATCCCAGGTGCAGGGTGGCATTTCGATAGCTTGGACTCGGCCCTCATCGATGACGGTCGCTTGACGATTCTGTATGTCCACGGAAACTTCATGGAGCGGAATAATGCTCGAGATCGCGTTCTGATATTGAACCGGTATCTGAAGGCAAAAGCCACGCGGCCATACCGACTATTGATGCTATCCTGGCCGAGCGCGAGAGAACCACATCCGCTGCGTGACGTGTATGAAAATGCCGAATCTGCGGAATCTCAAGCGTTGGTGGTCGCAAGGCTGCTTGAACGTTTAGGTAGCCAATCGCAAGTGAGCGTTTTAGGTTTTTCGTTTGGGGCTAGGGCGGTTACTGGAGGGTTGCACTTTGCATCCGGAGGCACTGTCCCTGGCTACGTCCCTCCCTTGCAATATCCCTATGAAGGACAGTTGTCGAGGTATCGTGTCGCATTGGTAGCACCTGCGGTAGATCGCAGTTGGGTTTCAGAAAGTGGAAGACATGCCCACGCGCTTGATCGAGTCGACGGATTGATCAATTTGTACAATTCGCGCGATCCGATTTTACGTCGCTTTCGATTTATCGATCGCTTGTCTAGACCCGTCGCAGCAGGCTTTGCAGGGTTCCTCGGAGCCCAAGGATTCGAATCGATTGCCGATCCACGTTCGACCCAACCGCTAACGACAACGAAGCGGATTGAGCAGTATGATTGTGGAGGAGTCATTGGCACGACTCATAGTGAACGTAGCTATTACGGAGAATGTCCTTACTTTTGCAAAGTCCTTGATCATCTCCTTTGGAATGATCTTATTCAAACGCCCTCGGAATCCACTCCGAACCTACCATGACCGACTCTTTCGCCAACAGCCTCGCTCTACGTTGGGACCCTAGTCTTCATCAATTTGAAATTAGGGAACTATCTAAAATTGCTTGGCAAGCAACAAACCTAGGGTGCATGCACGGTGCGTTTCTTGTCGAGCGCATGCGTACGTTTGCTGGGAAGGTCTTGAATACCAAACCTCATCTGGATCGATTAGAACGTGGCTGCGAGTTGCTCGGAATTCCAGCTCAGCCGTTCCTTCGCAAATTCCAATCTGGTTTGAATGTGTTACTCGAAGAAAGCCGTGCTTTCCTTGAATCCCAAGGAGACGCGAGCTTGTGCATTGTGGTCTCCCCGGGTGATTATTTTTCCGGTACAGGTCTTCAAGCGGTTGTTCATTGGATGCCTATCCCTTGGGAAACGTTGTCGCAATGGTATCGGCAGGGCACGTCGCTCGTCCGAGTGCAATATGCTTCCGGGGCCGGTGAGTGCTGGCCTTCGGACATCAAGGCTCGCAGCCGCTTGAATTACTTCCTCTCGGATCGCGAAGCGAAAAGGCGATGCGAAAATGGGCTTGCGCTTCTCTGTACAAGTCGCGGGATGGTGGCGGACACTTCGGTCGCAAATCTTTTAGTGATCACCCAGCATGGACAAATTCTCTCCCCTAGACGAGAAGACATCGTCCAAGGAACATCGTTGGCGTACGTTGAATCACTATTAGGCGCCCAGAGTAAGTCCATCGAGTATCGAGACATTCATTTTGAAGAGCTTTATGAAGCGACCGAAGTACTCCTGGCTGGAAATACGGGTTGTGTATGGTCGGCCAGTGCTTTAGGTAAACGACCTATTGGATTGGGACCAAACGGACCGATGTGCGAATTGCTCCAAGAGCAGTGGCAGAAAGCTTGTGCCTGCGAATGGAAATCGCAAGCGATCCGCATGGCGGAGTTAATGTTGGAACGTAAAAATAGTCCTGATAAACAACACTAGCGTTTCATAAAGGACTACAACTTGCACATCTGGGTCGACGCCGATGCCTGTCCGGCAACAGTCAAAGAATTACTGTTTCGAACTGCGATTCGTACAAATACGAAGCTTACGCTGGTAGCCAATCAGAAGCTTTCAACTCCAAGATCTGCATGGATCGAATGCATGATCGTTCGCTCCGGGATGAATGTTGCCGATCGACGAATCATCGAAATGGTACAACCAGGTGATTTGGTCATCACCGCCGATATCCCTCTCGCGGCAGAAATTGTCGTCAAAGGTGCTGTCGGGCTCGACCCGAGAGGCGAACTTTATACCGATAGCAATGTTGGTGAACGATTGGCAGTACGCAACTTGTTCGATGAACTGCGAGCAGGTGGACAAATCGGTGGTGGCCCCTCGAATTACACAGCAAAAGACCTCCAAGCGTTTGCCAATCAATTAGACCGATTGCTGACGGCGCACCGAAAACGAGCCAGCCAACTTCGGCCAGATCAAGGGATCCCTAGCACTTCACCAGAAAAGCCTGGTTCCGACCTGACCTAGTACTCCATGGGGCTAGTGACGCTCCGTGAGTGATACCGATTGCAATGCTTCGAGCTTGCTCCGCAAGACTGTATTTTCATCTTGAAGACGCTTGAGCATCCCACCGATGTGAAAGAAAC
>JBIJCS010000097.1:0-11536 GCA_044344575.1 Pirellula sp.
ACCGTTACCGTCCGGATCGAAGGCCGGAGAAACAATCTGCTGGATGTTATACGCACGATTCCATGACGTCCCTACCGCGGTAAAACCATCGAAGTCCATGTAAATGGTTTTTGTTGCCGTCGGCCGACTGTGCAATTTGAAGGTATCCGAAAGTGGGGCAAACGAAGGACCATCTCCCCGTCCGTCACCACCGTCACCACCGTCACCACCGTCACCACCCTGATTCGGTCTCGGACCGTTTTGGGCTCCAG
This sequence comes from Pirellula sp., assembly GCA_044344575.1. Classification (GTDB taxonomy): domain Bacteria; phylum Planctomycetota; class Planctomycetia; order Pirellulales; family Pirellulaceae; genus JBKCUI01. The sequence continues at coordinate 252 of JBIJCS010000097.1, forward strand.
AGGGAATCGGTTGCGCAATCGTCCCAATCAATTGCCCTGATGGGTCCGTCCAAGTCCCTGCACCCTCAGGCATCCACGACAGATCGGAGGCCATCATCGTCCTCGGTTCCAAAGCTTCAAACAACAAACGGGACAAGGTACGTTTCGCAGAGGAGAGACGTCGAGAAGCGATCGGTCGCATACGGAGCCCTTCAGCCGTTAACGGCAAAATGAATCGTAGAAGCAGAATCACTGTAAATTCCTATCCCCTACTTAGATAAGTATCTCTGTTAAGAATAGCCCACCGCTACGTCAAAGGCAAGAAATCCCAACCTGATTTGCCTTACGGTACCAATGCGGAAACAAACGATTCTTTCTCAGGATTCCTCACAAAAAAGGGTGGGGAGGATGCTCCCTAAGGACCACTCTCCCCACCCGAAAGGATCATAGCAATAACGGTTCTGCTACGAGCCACTCAAAGAATAACATCACGAATCCGTTAGCGATTTGCGAATTCGCATTCCGTAGAAGGATCGCCATAGAAAGAATGAAGCGATTGCAAGGAATATACAAGCAAACGTAGCCGTAACCTGCGATCCCTGCGATTGCTGAATCTGCACTGCCAAAGCAACAGCAAGCAACCCAAACAACGTTGTGAACTTGATCACGGGGTTGAGGGCCACGCTCGAGGTGTCCTTAAACGGATCCCCAACCGTATCGCCGACCACGCAAGCATCATGAAGCGGAGTTCCCTTCTTCTTTAACTCCACTTCGACAATCTTCTTGGCGTTGTCCCAAGCTCCCCCGGCATTCGCCATGAAGATCGCTTGATACAACCCAAAAATTGCGATCGAGAAGAGATAACCGATGAAGAAGTAGGGTTCGACGAACGCTAGCCCCAAGGTCACAAAAAAGACCGACAAGAAGATGTTTAACATTCCAACCTGCGCAAATCGCGTACAGATCTCAACCACTTTCTTCGAGTCTTCGATGCTCGCTTTCGTCGAGCCATCAAGCTTAATGTTTCGCTTGATAAACTCCACGGCTCGATAAGCACCCGTCGTGACCGCTTGCGTCGATGCACCTGTGAACCAATAAATAATGGCACCACCACTGATCAATCCCAAAACGAATGGAGCATGCATCAGCGAAAGCTTTTCGATATCGGAGGTCAAGCCATTGGTGAGATTCATGATGATCGAGAAAATCATCGTAGTCGCACCGACAACCGCTGTTCCAATCAACACAGGCTTCGCCGTCGCCTTAAACGTATTCCCAGCACCATCGTTTTCTTCAAGCAAATGTTTTGCAGCTTCGAAGTTCGCGTTCAAGCCAAAATCGTTCTTGAGCTCTTGCTCGATATTCGGAATCGTTTCGATCAACGATAGCTCGAACACACTCTGCGCGTTGTCGGTCACAGGCCCATACGAATCCACCGCAATGGTCACCGGCCCCATCCCCAAGAAACCAAACGCCACAAGCCCGAAAGCAAACACTTCCTCGGCAACCATCATGCCCCCCAACCCGGCATCACCACCCATGGTTGAGATCCAATAGGCAACCGCCATCAACCCAGTGATACTGGCTCCTAACCACAAGCACGAGAAGTTACCAGCAACCATCCCGGAAAGGATGTTCAACGAAGCTCCACCTTCCTCACTACTCGTGACCACTTCATGCACGTGCGCGGAGGAAGTCGATGTAAAAATCTTGACCAACTCAGGAATAATAGCACCTGCCAACGTACCGCATGAAATGATCGTCGAGAGTTGCCACCAGAGATTTGTATTTCCACCTAACGATGGAATCAGCAAGTAGGAAACCAAGTACGTCAGCGCAATCGAGATCACGCTCGTTACCCAAACCAAACGGGTCAATGGCATCTCGAAATCGAGCTTCGGAGAATCCGCATATCGAGCCTTGGTCCACAACTCGTTAAAATAGTAAGCGACCACGGAAGCAACAATCATCATCGCTCGCATGACGAATAGCCAAACAAGCAACTTGACTTGTAACGATTCGTATTCGGGCCCGGACTTTTCAGGGTTGATCGCCATCAAAATAAACGTGATCAACGCAACACCCGTCACACCATACGTTTCAAATCCGTCAGCGCTCGGACCGACCGAGTCCCCAGCATTGTCACCCGTGCAGTCAGCAATCACACCAGGATTCCGAGCATCATCCTCTTTGATCTTGAACTCGATCTTCATCAAGTCCGAACCGATATCCGCAATCTTCGTGAAAATCCCACCTGCGATGCGCAAAGCCGCAGCACCGAGACTCTCACCAATTGCAAAACCAATAAAGCAAGCCCCCGCGTAGTCGCGAGGCAAGAACAACATAATGCACAACATCATCAACAATTCAACACTGATCAGCATCATCCCAATGCTCATTCCAGCTTTCAAAGGAATCGCATAAACCGCATACGGCAGTCCCAATAAACTCGCATGCGCTGTTCGCGAATTCGCAAACGTGTTCACTCGAATTCCAAACCAAGCAACCATGTAACTTCCGAGAATCCCAATCACACTGAAGAGAACGATAATCATCACCTTCTGAACCGGTTCTTGGAGCAACCATCCAAAATAAGCAATGATCACCGCAGCAATGATCACCCAAAGCACCGCCAAAAACTTACCTTGGGTCACCAAGTACGTCTTGCACGTCTCATAAATCAACTCCGAAACCTCCAGCATGCTCTTATGCACCGGCATGTTCTTCAGCTCGTTGAAAATCCGATACCCAAACACCAATCCAGCTAAACAGATCGCAAGCCCACCGAAGAGCCAAATGCGGCCAGAGAACCCCATAAAATCCGAATTACCCAAATCCGGTAACTCCAGATCTGCTTCCCCATGCACCTTCACTCCCGCCTCATCCGCACCAAATGCAGACGTACTAAATGCTGGTGTTACAGGTAACGCAATTCCAAGAAACAGCACGAGAACCCCCAAAAGCCATCGAGCTCGAAACCCCGAGCTGCGTTGGAAATTCAAAGGGAACTTCAGATAATCACTCATAGATAACATTTCAGGAAGCTTCCTACTCTCTAGCAATGAGAACGATTAGCAATCAGATCAAAGGCGACTCTTTCATCGAAGGACGCACCAAGAATGAATGCCGCACAGAGAATGCCCGTCGGCGTGCATACACTAATAGACGAACCGGTCGACTTCAAGAACGGCTACGGTATTTCGGGCGAATATTTTTGCATCAGCTCCACTACAAAGGCAATCTACCTACCATTAAAAGATCAAGCTGGGGCAGTCACAATAGAAAAAATCCTAATAGTAGAGAATTCCGTAGCATCCTGGCTTTCCCCCTAAACCCTCCGTGCAGAAATCACTTACATTTCACTTTCTTCGCCACTCCATGAGTACAATGCGACATAGAGTTGCACTTGAATGTTATGGAATGCCGCTCTTCAGGGCCTAGTCCCATCAATTCCCAAGGCGCGGTGGACACCCCGCGTTATTGACCATGAAAATACCTTTTCTAAACAACTACGAACTTGTACGTTTCCCCTGCAACTGGGGCAAGCTGACTGTCTTGCAACACTTCGCTCCGCTTGGAAAAGCGTTGCGTTCCCGTTCTTTCAACGCCCCGCATTTCCGCACCCTGCAACTGGCTGTGTGGTTGCTGGTTGCTAGCTACAGCGGATTCGCTCTGGCCCAGCAACAAGCAGGAAGCGATGGCAACGGCGATAAATCCGCGGTTGAAAACAAAGTTTCCAGGCGTGCAACCCTGCCGCCGCAGGTTGAAAAAATCGATAAGGCCTTGGAAGCAAGCTGGGCGGACGCAGGAATCCGCCCCTCGCCCGTCGAAGAAGACCTCAAATGGGTCAGGCGGGTTTATTTGGACATCATCGGCCGAATTCCGAGCTTTGAAGAATTCTCTTCTTTCGTCAAAGACAAGTCTCCAGACCGGCGATTGAACTTGGTTCGCAAGTTGCTCGAAGACGATCAGTATACCGAGGAGTATGCAAATCACTGGTCAACAATTTGGTCGAACATTCTCATCGGCCGCAATGGGGGGATGGAAGAACGATCGCTGACAAATAAAGAAGGGATGCAAAAGTACCTTCGCGACTGCTTTGCAAACAATAAACCCTACAACACGATGGTCTACGAACTAGTAACCGCTACGGGGACTACCAAACCTGGCACTGAATCATTCAACGGGGCCGCAAACTTTCTTGCGATGAAAGTCAATGAGGAAAAGGGTGTCCAAGCCACAGCGGCGGTCTCCCGCATTTTCATGGGCCTTCAAGTTCAGTGCACCCAATGCCACAACCACCCGTTCAACCAATGGAAACAACAGAAATTTTGGGAGTTCAACGCGTTCTTTCGGCAAACCCGTGCCTTGCGAAAATTCGTCCGAGGCACCAATGACATCGACCATATCGAACTCGTCAACGAAGACTTCGCCGGAGAAGGCTCCCATCCAGAAAAAGCCGAGATCTACTACGACCTGCGCAATGGCGTAAAGAAGGTCGCTTACCCAACCTTCATCGACGGAACTGAAATTGGCAAAAGCGGTTATGTCTCGGAAGTCAACCGCCGCAAAGAACTCGGCGATCTAATGATGGAAAGCGACTATCTAGACAAAGCCATCGTCAATAGAGTTTGGGCCCATTTCCTAGGATATGGATTCACCAAACCAATTGATGATCTCGGGCCCCACAACCCCGTTGCGAACATCGAACTCTTCGAAACCCTCGCAAAAGACTTCCGCGAATCAAGCTACGACCTCAAACAACTGATGCTTTGGATCACGATGTCCAAGCCGTATCAGTTGACCTCGAAGATCACCAAGGACAACGATAGCGATGATCCGGCGATGGGTGAATTACCTCGTTTCAGCCACTTCTACACAAGGCAAATGACAGCCGAACAACTCTTTGCGTCTCTGTCGGTCGCAACACAAGCCATTCGCAAGGGAAGCCTTGAAGAGCAACAGAGACGTCGCGAAGAATGGATGCGTCAGTTCGTCGTCGCGTTCGGAACCGACGAAGGAGACGAAACAACCACCTTCAATGGCTCAATCCCACAGAGCTTGATGATGTTCAACGGTGACTTGATCCGCTCAGCAATCGCCCTCGATCCAGGTACTTGGTTGCACGAATTAAGCACCGGAAAGGGGACACCGCAAGAAAAAGTGCAATACTTATTCATCGCAGGACTCGGACGTCGTCCTCGCCCCGAAGAATTGACGGTCGCTACCCAGATCCTAGCAGCCCGTAAAGGAGAAGTCGGCGGCATGTTGCAAGACATGTGGTGGGCAATCCTTAACAGCAACGAATTCATTTTTAACCACTAAACAACCATCACCCTCCTTTTCTTAAGTTCCTACGAACGAGGTATTACTATGTGGAATCGCTTCGCTACTCCTTCGGGTATGTCCCGTCGACACTTCATGTCTCACATGGCTGGCGCCGGCGCAATGATGGGTGCTTCGCTCTCTCTCGGGCATTCTTTGCGAGTCCACGCAAATACCCTCAAGAGCAATCGAAAGTCCTGCATCCTGTTGTGGATGGGTGGTGGCCCCTCGAGCATGGACATTTGGGATCTCAAGCCCGGTACGGACAACGGTGGACCTTTTAAACAAATTAGCACTTCCGGTGATGTACAGATCAGTGAACACATGCCAATGATGGCGCAACAAATGCACCACATGGCAATCGTCCGCTCGATGAGCACCCGAGAAGCCGATCACAATCGCGGGCGATACTACATGCACACCGGATACGTGCCTGATGCAAACGTCGATTACCCAAGCTATGGGTCGGTCATCGCTCACGAACTGATGACGCAACGCTCCGAATTGGAAATCCCACCTTTTGTCTCCGTCGGCGGTGCCAGCGAAGGCCCAGGTTTCCTCGGCATGTCCTGGGCCCCGTTTAACGTCACGAGCAACGGACGCGTCCGCAACCTCGAAATGAGTGTGGACTCCGATCGATTAAACCAACGCCGTATCGCCTTGGAAACCATCGAAAACTCATTCATCAACCAAAAACGCGGAACCGTTCTGGAAGATCACCGCAAGGTGCTCGGCAAAACCTTTGACTTGCTCACCAGCAAACAGATGGAAGCCTTCCAAGTGGACAAAGAACCAGAGGAAATGAAAGAGCGATACGGCAAAAATGGCTTCGGCCAAGGTTGCTTGCTCGCACGAAGACTCGTCGAAGCAGGGGTCGCGTTTGTCGAAGTCGATCTTGGAGGTTGGGATAACCACCAAAACATCTTCCGAACACTCGAAAACGATCGATTGCCTGTTCTCGATAAAGCCATGGCAGCACTGACCTCCGACCTCTCAGATCGAGGATTACTCGAAGATACCTGCATCGTTTGGATGGGTGAATTTAGCCGAACCCCTCGAATCAATGCCGATGCCGGCCGCGACCACTGGGCGAGAGCTTGGAGCGTTGTTGTAGGCGGTGCTGGAATCAAAGGGGGACAAGCCATCGGAGCGACGAACGAAGACGGCACCGAAGTCGTCGGAGAACCTTACTCCTCAGAAGACCTAATGGCCTCGGTTTGCCATGCACTAGGCATCTCCCTCGAAACAACCTTCACCAGCCGAAATGGTCGGCCAATGAAGATCGCCAACAGCGGAAAACTCATCAAGGGACTCTTCGCTTAGCGTGCAAGACGATCGATCGAATCGCGATGTGCCGATCGATCCGCCAAATTGGGACCCCGAAGCCCTCGTCGAAACCCACTACCAAGGCGTGTGGAGATATCTACGAGCATTGGGGGCCTCGGCGGATCTAGCCGACGACATCACTCAAGAAACTTTCGCCGCCGTTTTGAAAAAACCATTCGAGTTGATCAGCCCCCATTCCACGGCCGCTTACCTGCGTCGCGTCGCGTTTCACCTCTTGATCGCGACCCGACGTAAAGCTGGAAAAATGGTTTCGACCGATCAACTCGAAGTACTCGATCAAACCTGGACGCGATGGGTCGGTGCCGACACCAGCGGAGAGTCTCTCCTCGATGCGCTCGCCGATTGCTTCCAACGCCTAACCCAGCGAGCCCAACTGTCGCTGAACATGAGATACGCAGGAGAAGCCTCCCGAGAACAAATCGCAGAATCCCTGGAGATCTCCTCGCACGGTGTGAAAAACTTGCAACAACGAGCCAAAGCACAACTGCGCGAGTGCCTCGAAGAAAAACTCAAACGACAATGACCCATACGAATCCCCCACCAGAGCAAAGTCATCTTCTTGATGGTTTGCTCGATGAACTCCTCGATCGGCAAACTCCGACAGTTCCGTCGCTCGAGTCACTGCTGCGCCGCGACTCAAACAAAGAATCCAACAGCCCAAGTCGCTTCACACCCCAAGAAATCGAGAACGCTCTCTTCGCAGCCCAACGAGATCGCTCGCACAAAACGGCCACCAAAGCACTTCATCCTAAATCGCAACGAAATCGAAATCCCTGGCTCGTTTGGTCAAGCATCGCAGCAGCGTTGCTCTGTGTCTCGCTGGTCTTTTGGCAAGATCCATCGTCCCCAATCTCACAAACCAAACCGTCCGCATCCGGACCAGCAAGCAACCACGAGATCCCTTCACAATCGATCACCAACAACACTCAAGACCAACAACTGCCTCACTCGCCCGCGTCCGATAGCCCAAACAATGCAATTGCCCAGATGGGTAACACTAGACTGGGTAACACTGGACTGGGTAACACTGGACTGGGTAACACTGAACAAAAAAGCATCGATCCAACGATGGATGCCCCGAAGATCGCAAGCGTTCCAAACGCGTCCCCGATCCACACCCAAACTCCCCCGCTTTCCGTCCCCACGCGAAACAATCCGGCACTGCAAAATAAACCGACGCCGCAGAGCCAGACTGCGGATCTTCCAGATAACCGTCTCGGAACCGAATCGGATCGTAACGTCATTGCTGTGATCGACCATCAATTCGAAGACATGTGGCGGCAGATAACGGATCAGAAAACCTCCATTCGCTCTCAAGCTCCACCCAATGCGATCGACAGAATGGCCCAGTACCTGCTCTCAAGACCAGCGAATCCGACCGAACTCGAAGCAATGCGTCAAGCAAACCTGATCAGTGGCAAAGAAGCTTCGAAACACAATGCAGATTGGATCGATGCAGTCACCGGTCGCTGGATCAACAGCGAAGAATTCGCAAGACAATGGGCAAAACGATTATCGAATTTCTACCGGGGGGAATACCCGATTCGATCCGATCAACTCGAACGTGCAAAAGCCTTCGAACTTTGGCTTGCCGGACGCATCCATGAAGACACCTCTTTAAGTGCCATCCAAACCGAGGTCCTTGAAGGACTTTGGAAGGCTGAACATCCAGCCAGGTTTTTGGTAGATCATTGGACGGAACTAGCCGCCCGATCTAGTGCCCGTCGGCCTGAGGCCCACGAGCCCGGAACCAGTCAGGCGTCACGATCCCCACAAAGCTGGGTGGAACTTCCAGAACGTCAACACGTGACCCTTACCGGGTTGACCCATCTCTTCCTACGCATCACCGACAACACGAATCTTGCCTGTGCTCAATGCCACCAAAAATCTGGAAATTTGGCGGGCCAACCCATGCCCTCTGCAAATGACCAGCCTTCCGTGATCCCTTCCATACAGGACAGGATGAACGAAGATTCACTTTACGCCGGAGAACAATATGTCCGGACTGAAAAAACTGCCAAACCCATCGCCTTCGGCTCCATCGCCGCATTGCTCGTTGGAATCATCGAACCAGAACGAAAAGAACTCTTTACTCGCGATGCCGAAGATCGACTGATCAAGTTGCTTCCCGTAAACCCAGATGGCACGCGTATCGCCGAACATCAATCAAGGGCAGATGCCATGGCTCAATGGGCACAAAGAGGTAGCCATTCCCAACGAGGACCTATCAACGCCCTATGGAAGTCCTTCTTCGGCGTTCATCTGGTTCGACCCTCCGAACGATTCGCGACTTCTCAACCTTCAAGCCGTCACGATCTTTTAGAATTCCTCAGTCAACAATCAACCGCGCACAGTGCATCCCTGCGCCAACTCGCGTATTGGATGCTCCATTCCGCACCAACGCGACAGCCTGATGTCTCCCTAGTCGCGAATGACTTGCAAGCACTAGATTCCGAAACCCTTCGCGATCTCGCTAACCGAGTAGAACTGCAATTCCTACAAATCGTTCCTGCGGGAACACGTCCACTGACGCAAGAGGACCCGCAACAAAGCCCTGTGAACGCCCTCAAAAAGTTCGTTTCCCAAACCATCCCACCACCTCAAGAATTGCAACAACGGGCACTTTTGGCGCAACCCATCACCCTACCAACACTCCAGAATGTCACGCAAGCTCCCTTGGAAAAACAACCGCCTACCGAACTCAGACGAGCAATGACCGAGCTCTTTATCGCTTGTCCTCCAAACGAACTAACTCTCTTGGAGTTCCAATGGTCAATTAACACTCTTACCCAAACATCTTTAATCGACCACGCTTACCTCATGCTTCGGGGGCGACTACCAAGCGATCTAGAAATGGAAACTTGGAACCAAAGTCATCTCGAGCAGTACGTCCGAGCAGATGCGATCCGGCGACTGACCGGGGCAGTGGCAAACTTCGAGTACGCAGACGCAACCAACTAAATAACTCATAAATTTTGACGAATTCATCCTTCCCCCCGTGCGGACCTTGCGCCTCCGCAGCACCACCCTCTAATCCAAAGAAGCCCCAAGTTTTTCGCCCAATTCAACTCGTCACATACCACAGTCTTATACGAATCAGTTCGGTTATGACGAAGTTTTCATTTTTTTGGGGGGTTGCTAAGACACCGGTACGCCACTATTATTCCAACGAGCTTGATCAAAAATCCTCGATCGCACTTGACCTCGTCGTTTTTTTAATTGCATCGCTCCAGTCTCCAACGAGCGGCAATGAAGGATCAAATAGATGGCTGTGCTTCGGGAAGGCCCTTTGATTAGGCAACTTGAATTATTGCACAACCCGCGCCATACAGGCCAACCTTTTACTTTCAATCCCCCGTCGTGCTTCCTGCTGACACGTTTCCTCAGCACCGGTAGCTCGTGGGCTGATTTTCAAGCGGCACTCTCTTCCGCGTTCAAGTAAAGGTTCGGTCTCCAGTTCGTTGCGAATTGATTGAACTGATTTTTTTGGCGTTCACCAACCCGTTCGGCTTGGTTTTTCTATCGATTAGGTGATTCAGATGGCAAATTGGATGTCGCGGTTCCGCGGAAAGCAAACGGGTCGTAATCGCAGCGAATTTCGAAAGATGATGGTCGAGTCGTTAGATTCAAGATTGGCGTTGGCCGCCGATTTTGGACTGGTGAAAGACATCAACGTACAAGTCGACGACCTTGGTTCCGATCCATCGAACTTCACTCGCGTTGGAACGACCGCCTACTTCTTGGCAAGCACCCCCGCGACCGGTAGCGAATTGTGGAAAACGGATGGTACCACGGTAGGAACCTCCATGGTTCGCGATATCCGCCCAGGGGTCGAAGGTTCTGCAATCCAATCGCTATACAACGTAAACGGAACCCTTTTCTTTACGGCGAATGACGGGGTCAACGGTTACGAACTGTGGAAATCAGACGGTACCGCAGCCGGGACTGTCTTGGTCTCGAATATTCATCCAACGGCCAGCTCGAATCCAACTTCGCTCGTAAATATCGGCGGAGTTGTTTATTTTAGCGCCGACGATGGAACGAATGGCTACGAACTGTGGCGCTCGGACGGAACCACTGCAGGAACCACCCTCGTGCGAAACATTCGCGCAGGCGTTGCAAGCTCCTCACCACAGAATCTTACGGCAATTGGAACCGCCATCTACTTTAGTGCCAACGATGGCACGAACGGAATCGAACTCTGGCGCTCCACGGGAACGAACGCGGGAACGACCTTAGTTCGCAACATCCGCGCCGGAACGGCGAGCTCCTCCCCATCGGATCTTGTGAATGTTGCTGGCGTTCTGTACTTCTCCGCAAATGATGGCACCAATGGCGTCGAACTCTGGCGATCGAACGGTACGACCGCAGGAACCACGATGGTTCAAAACATTGCGGCAGGGGCCTTTGGCTCGTACCCAACGGGTCTCACCAGCATGAACAACACGTTGTACTTCCGGGCTAGCGATGACGTGAATGGATTCGAACTGTGGCGCTCCAATGGAACGCTCGCTGGCACATCCATGGTCAAAGATATTGAACTCGGTGGCGGCGGCAGCTATCCCACCAGCATCACAAACGTCAACGGGGTCTTGTACTTCGCTGCCTATGAGTTAGACACCGGTATTGAACTG
>JBIJCS010000554.1:0-3227 GCA_044344575.1 Pirellula sp.
CATGAACTCTGTAAAGAATTTCTATCTAAACAGTCGTCACAAGCTACTGTGTTTCTTTGCACTTTGGGCTCTTTGGGCAACTTCACCTTTGCTTTTTGCTGCCGAGACAATCGTGATCCATGGGCCTGATGCCCTTCGGAAAGCACTGCAGAAAGTCACTCTCGACACCCAGTTAAAACTTGCTCCGGGAGAATATGGACACGGATACAATTACCAATCCAACGCGATGGATCATTCGAATTCTTCAAGAGAACAATAGTCCCGGAATGACCGCTTGCTCCAATGTCATCGTTCGCGAGAACCAATTTCAATTCCTTCGCAAAGATCTCCGCGAAGAAGTTAACATCGGTCCGGGAACTCTGCCAGAAACGTTTCGCTTTATCAACAATCGATGGATCGCAACCGATAACCCCAATCGCTCCAAACCAAAACTTCCTGTTGCCGAAGAAGGTGGAACCTACGGTTTGGACAAGTAAGATCAAAGAAACATGACTCACAAGAAATTGAACCTGCCAAAGAAAACCTGCGAACGATGTGGTCGCGAAATCGTCTGGCGAAAGAAATGGGAAAAAACATGGGAGCAAATCCGCGTTTGCTCGGAACGATGTCGCCGTAACAACTTGAAATCAAAAACCAACTCGTGAACCGCCAAATCTCACATAACTCGCTCCGAGTAGATTCCTACAGCTTCCCCTGACTTGCTCGCTCTAAATACTCACCGAGCACATCCTCACCAGTAAGAATCTGTAACTCCACCTGCAAAGCAAACAGTGGATAAGAGCCGATCGACTCCGTAGAAAGCTTGGCCAAATCCTTGCCAGTACAAACAATAGCCTCGATCGGTTGTCTTAACCCCTCAATGCGCCTGAGAATATCATCGATATCCTGCGAACTGTACGCGTGATGATCCGGATACGTGATTCGGTCGGCAATCAATACCTCCAATTTCTCTAACGTCTGAAGAAATGCAGCCGGATTGCCAATACCGCATACCGCAACGACCGATCGACCTTTGAGTTCCTCTAACGATCGCTGATTGCCCGCCGAGTTCCTCCATCCTATCGGACAATGAATACTCTCAACCCAAGCTGCCTTAGGGTGAATTCGCTGAACACGAGTTCGCAGCCCCGCTAACTCCTGCGGAGCCACAAGATCGCATCGAGTTGCAAGGACTAAATCCGCACGTCGCAGGCCCGCAATCGGCTCACGCAATAGGCCTCGCGGTAGCATATGCCCCCAGCCAAATGGATTGGTCGCATCCAACAAGACAATATCCAAATCCCGTAGCATCCGACGATGCTGAAATCCATCGTCGAGCAACAAAATCTCCATCTCCAATTCATCGATCGCAATCTGTGCAATCTCCGTTCGATTAGCTGATTGAAGATGAGGTACATCCGGTAACAACTCCTCTAACTCCCGGGCTTCGTCGTTCGCTCCATCCTCAAGCGCCTTGTAACCCCTAGACAGAATTGCAACCCGCTTGCCACGCTCCCTAAACCATTGAGCGATATACACACATGCAGGAGTTTTTCCCGTACCACCAGCCGTCAAATTCCCCACTGAAATCACCGGAACCGACGCTCGATATACCCGAAACCATCCCGATGCATACAAGGCATTTCTAAGAATTACAACCGCACGATAAGGCATTGATGCCACCCACAATACACCCCTTAAGCACAAAGCTAGCAAAGAGTTGTTCGGAGATTGTAGAAATTTCTCTAGCGGATGCATAACCGTCGCGTTGACTTGTTGAAGAACACACCAGTAGCCCAGCCAAAGGACGTTCGGCATCAATCATTACACCACTGGATTGTCCGGATTCTAGAGGTTTCGAGCGTGCCCCAATAGCCCAACCCACATAACAACTAAATTGGGCTTGTCCGTTCCCCACTTTTCACTGTATTCCCTAAACGATTCCCCACACAACTCGCTGCACACAACCCGCTGCACACGAATGGAGTCGCACGATCACACCATGTTGCCGATTACTTCGCTAAATCAAGCCGCCAGATGTCGTTCAAGTATTTCATTGCTTCTTGCGGTGTTAATGCTTTGCGGAGGCTCTCAACTTGCTGATTCTTGGAGCCAGTCACCTCTCCCCCCTTTGCCTGAAAACCCTCAAACTTCTTTCGCTCCTAACGCAGCTCCAGAAACATCATTACCGTCAGCCCCAACACTAGGCACCGTGCCAAACCAAAACCTGCCAATCTTGCACCACCAGGTCGCTGGACAGGTCCTCGGTAGCTCTCAAATCCTCGGTGGCACGTCATGTAGTGCTAACAGTTCGCATTTAATGAGCTCCGTAGCATTGAGCAACGGAATGCAACAAATCGTCCTCGTTGAACCTGCAAAACAAACAATGGCCGTCTACCACATCGATCCAATACGTGGGGAAATCCATCTCAAGAGCGTTCGGAAAATTGATGCCGACTTTGCTATCGAGGAATTTAACGCAACCGATCCGACCCCCACCGCGATTCGCCGAAACACCCGCTTGCAAATCAACCGCTAATTGCCGCCCAGTCGCCCATACCACATCCATCTGACGCAAACGCCAAGCGACAGATTTAAGCGAAAAGGATTTCGCTCCCTAAGACACTTCGACTCGGAGTGATTAAACTCGCATAAATCCCTGTACGGATCAAGCGTAGAGACTTTCGGAGATTGGCATGTCGGAAACAAAACGGTTGAGCGCGCGAAACAAGTCACCAAGAAAATTGGCGGATATCGCTCGAAGTATCCTACTCATCGCCACAACGTTGCTCAGTTCCGTTGCTCTCTCGGACGACCAGCCGAACAGTCCGCATTGGATTGCAATTCCCTCGGGCAAGTTCTTGATGGGCACTTCGCTACCCCCGAAAGAACTGGTTAAGCAGTTCAAGGAATACGGCCGCGAACCTTCCGAGTTCCACGATGAATATCCGCAACATGCCGTGGAGATATCTAAACCATTTTACATGTCAAAAACGGAAGTCACCGTTGGGCAGTTCCGCTCGTTCGTCGATGCAACTGGATACGTTACGGACGCGGAACGCGATCATGAAGGTGGTTGGGGATACGACCGACATTTAGATAAATGCGTCGGGCGCAATCCTGCTTACCATTGGAAAAATCCCGGTTACGAACAATCTGACCAACACCCTGTGGTCAATGTTTCGTGGGAGGATTGCCAAGCGTACTGTCGCTGGCTGTCCATTCTCGAAAAAAGGCTGGTTCGACTT
>JBIJCS010000555.1:0-3224 GCA_044344575.1 Pirellula sp.
CGAAGCCACGCACGAAAAACTGATCGCCCTCAAATCGATCTCGATTTTTGGGCAATTCGTAGTCCCTGTGCTGCTTGCATGCTGGCTCGCTTCAGGTTCCAAAAAACGATGGCTCCTCCTGCCCATATACCTAGTCGCTGCAGTACTTCTCGAGCACTTCGTGCAAATCCAAAGCAACAACATTGCACTTTCCGATACCGAGATTCTCAAATACTGGGAATGGCTCAATCCCCGAAGCACCTACGCTAATCTTCTCGGAAGCCTAACACTCACAGCTCTGAGCTTCATGCTCACCTTCGCCCTCCTCGCCATACTCACCCCAGCCATGGGCTACTCCTGGCGAAAATCAATTTCCCCCACCCCGAAATGGCTAAAAAAGTTTTTAGAAAAAAATCCTAAAACCTCCAGCCCAGTGACCAAAGGTGTCACATCCCAACACGATCATTAGGTTGTAGTTGTTGACGACGTTCCAAAGCGTTAGCATGATCCAATCTAGTGTGTCCGATTTAAGGAATTTGGGGAGAAGACAAACCATGGCGGGAACATCAGGAAAAAACGCAGCGAAGAAAAAAGGTGACAAGGGAGCTCCAGCCGAACCAATTACCGGCTTGGAAGGGATCCTCAAGCGTGAACCCGCTTTGAAAACCACCCTGCAACAAATCGAAAAAGCTTTCGGAGAAGGCTCCATCATGCCACTCGGTGGCGAAGCCCAACTGAAAATCGAAGGAATCAGCACCGGATCCCTGTCCCTCGACCTCGCCCTCGGTGGAATCGGTTTGCCACGCGGTCGGATCATCGAAGTCTTCGGACCAGAATCCAGCGGTAAAACCACCATCGCTTTGCACGTATGCGCCGAAGCCCAAAAGGCAGGCGGAATCGCCGCCATCATCGACGCAGAACATGCGTTCGACCCTAGCTGGGGTAAGAAACTCGGCGTCGAACTCGATACCCTCCTGGTCTCCCAGCCCAGCAGCGGCGAAGAAGCCATGCAAATCACCGAAATGCTCGTGAAAAGCAACGCGGTTGACGTCATCGTCATCGACTCCGTTGCCGCACTCGTACCCCGCCAAGAACTCGAAGGAGAAATCGGCGACTCCCACGTCGGACTCCAAGCTCGATTAATGAGCCAGTCAATGCGTAAACTCACCGGTGCAATTGCAAAAAGCAAGACCGCCGTGATTTTCATCAACCAAATCCGCGAGAAAATCGGCGGCATGAGCTACGGATCCCCCGAAACCACCCCCGGTGGACGAGCCCTGAAATTCTACGCCAGCGTCCGCGTTGATGTTCGACGTATCGGCCAACTAAAAGACGGCGAAGAAGTCGTCGGCCAAAGAGTCAAAACCAAGATCGTCAAGAACAAAGTCGCTCCACCATTCCGCGTTGCTGAATTCGACATGATGCACACCAACGGCATCAGCTACGAAGGGGATCTGATCGACATGGGTATCGCTCACAAAATCATCAGCAAGAGCGGAGCTTGGTTCAAATACGGCGAAACCTACATCGGCCAAGGTAAAGAAAAAGCAAGAAACTACCTGATGGAAAATAAAGACGTCGCCAAAGAAATCCGCGAAGGTATCGTTGCAGCCGGTGGCTACACGGGACCCGAAGGCCCCTCGACACCCGAAGAAGCAAGCGAAGCGGACGCAGACTCCTAATCCCCCTGTTGGATTTAATCCTTCTAGCGATTATCTTCAATCGCTAGAAGCCCAAACGCGTCTTGCCCCTCCCCCCTGACGTTGTGTCTTCTACAGCAGAAATATGCCTGCTGTAGAAGACGGACCTGCCCCTCCCCCCACCTATGACCTCCCTCCCTCCCCACTCAGGCGATTCCCCCCATCGCACCAAATACACCCATTCTCATTCGCCTCTAGGTATTCGAATCGCAACCGATCCTATCCAGATCGCTCAGACCATCGAATCCATTCGCCAATGGCTCTCCCACTACGAACTGCAGGACTTCGTTGTAATCTCCCCCCTGCAACCAGATGGCGCAGTCAATGAGATTAACTCGGCCTCCAGGGCAACAGTCCAAGCCCGACTCAGTGACCAAGCCTTCGCAAAGTGGACCCCCGAATTCGACACCCTAAGGCTTGCTACCACCATTCGCGAATTCTACGGCCCGAACGTTTCGGACCCGCTAGAAAAAGAAACACTCCTGGCAATGCTCGCTTGCCCAATCGGTTTCGACTACCCAAGCGTCGAGGAATCCGAATCCTCATTCCGAATCCGAGTCAACATCGCAAGAGCCGCAAGCAAAACGTTTCTTTCCTTTGATGCCTACGGAGCGGAAAGACCAGACGATTACTGGCATTATGACGAAGAAAAAGGCTTTCTCATCAAACAAGGAATGCCACTGATCGAGGCCCTGAGACTAGCCACACAACCAGGGGAAAGTGGAACCGTATACTCGTTCTCATGCTACCGTGCAACCGAGTACGTCGTCACGCTGGGGATTGCACAAGAAGCCCATAGAGTGAACCCAAAGCTAATGCGCCGATTGCAGACGCAAGCTGAGCGACGAGCGATCCGCTCCGGAGAGTTTCACGAAGTCTTCATGAAGGAATATGGTTCTCGCGAGAAACCACTTCCTCCAAAGTACTACGTCGCGGGGGATCGTGTGTGGTTCAAGAACCCTGACCCCGAATCCGCAAATGCGTTAGGCTTCGAAGGCTCATGGCTTTTTTATATCGGTAATGG
Source organism: Pirellula sp. (assembly GCA_044344575.1). Taxonomy (GTDB): domain Bacteria; phylum Planctomycetota; class Planctomycetia; order Pirellulales; family Pirellulaceae; genus JBKCUI01. Next base: position 2,704 of record JBIJCS010000555.1, read on the forward strand.
ATTGTTCTCAGATTTCTGGAAAAGGGATAAAGCCTTTACGCTTGAACTCAAATGCCTTGAGATCTATCACTGGCGAGACTCCACCTACCAAGACGAGCAAGGAGTGCACTGGATGGACGAGCAGCGGGTGCAACAACACATGCGACAGACCGAGCAGTCTCCAGAGAAAATCGCCGAGATCATGTCCAAGATGCAACGCATCCAAGACGGAAGAGGAGTCTACGCAGACGGCGGGTGCATTGACCCATCCCGAGAATACACACGCTGGGTTCGCCCAAAGAGTTGCGACATCCAACTCAGTGATGCACCCGAACTCGACTAACAAACCGTAAGAACTCCCAAACCGTGCAACGAGATAAGCCCTGCAACGAGCCAAGGCGTCGCAACAAGCTAGACATATACAAAAATCGAGGCCACAAAACGAAAAAAGGTCGGCAGGTTGCCGACCTGAGAACTACCCCGCTAGGACTCGAACCTAGAATAAAGGAACCAAAATCCCTTGTGTTGCCAATTACACCACG